>JAFGNC010000399.1 GCA_016927175.1 Gammaproteobacteria bacterium
AGGCGCCGACATCAGCGATTTGAAAATTCACCCGCGGTTCCGCACTTACGATCGCGAGGAGCTCGAGTGCGTGAACCTGACGATCGTCTATCGCAAGCCCGCATAGCCGAAGCCCGAATACGACACACCGCCCTTCCTCCGCGGAGCGACTTGCGGTCGCGCGTCAGTCCGACGCGCAGGCGGCCACCTTCTCGGGGCAATCGAGGTTCGTCAGCGGATTCGATCTGATCAGGTCGAGGATCGCCGGCCAGCGCTGCCCCGACGAGCCCGCGTAATCGTTACGGTCCCAGAACAGGTGCGTCACGCGCTGCACGTCATTGGCCCAGCGATAGATCTCGGACGGCATGTAGCCGCCGTCGGGCCCGACCGCATCGAGGCCCAGCACGGACGTCTCCACGCTGTACACGAGCGGGATCTTGCCCCGGTAGTCGGTGTCGCCGAGCTCGCCGCGGATCGCGAGGTCCGCCCACATGTCGCAGTCAGGGCACACGTCCATGTTGCCGACCGCCCCTCGGATCGACGACACGTGCTCGATGTGATGCACCGTCTCGATCTCCGAGCCGACCCAGCTCGTCGGCGACACGACCAGTGATTTCTCGAACGCGGCGACCGCCTCCGTCATCAACCGGTCCAGCTGCTTCCTATAGCCACGGTTGCTGTAGTCGGACGGCGCTTGCGTGCCGCCCCAGGCGAGAGGAATCTCCCGCAGCACGACGATCCCTTCGAAGTACGGATCGTCGTCGAAGGCTTCCGCATAAGCCTTCAGCATGTCGATGTAGTAACCCATGACGGTCGGGTCCCACCTGCGCCACATGCACCCCTTGCCGGTCTTGAAAGTCCCGCCCGCGTCGCTGACGTACTTCGGGATCATGGAGGTTGCCGGGCATTCGTCCAGGTAACCGGAATCCATCAGGCGGACGAACATCCGCTTCGGGACCGGCAGGCTTCTGAGCTTGTCGAGCTCCGCCTCGAGGAGCCGGATCCCGGCAGCGTAATCGCCTCGCGACTGCTCGAGCTGCGACCACGGCATCGGCACGACGACGCCCTCGATATTCTCCTCGTGCGCGATCGTGTCGTACTGCAGGAAGCGCTCCGCCTGCTGCAGCTGCGAGCCGCCGCGCAGGATCTGCATGTAATGGCCCGGATGCCACTTGGTTGCGGCCCCCGACGATGTCGGGGCCGGCTGATCCGCCGTGCTGGCGCACGCGTCGGAATCGAGATCGTGCCTGGCGCATATCGAGACGGGCGGCTTCGGCGCCGAGACCACCCAGCCGGACAACGTGGACAGGCCGACGCATGCCACGATGCCTGCTGCGAGACGCCTTCTCTTGTTCGGTCGCACGACGTTCCTCCTATGAAATCGTCTTGTTCTTGTTGCGCGCGCCGTCGTCAGGCATCGCGCGTGCCCCGGCGGCCCGCGCGCGGCACGCGCGGGCTCACGAAGATCGCGTGTGGTCCTGCGAGCCGCGGACGCCGCGGCATCACACCGTCAGTCGCCGCTGCATGCCGCGTAATTCGCGGGACATGCCTTGTTCTGCAACGGGTTCTTGTTGATCCACGGCAAAATCCCCTCGTGCCACTGCTGCGCCGGGCTGCCCCGATAGTCGTGGCGGGTCCAGAACAGATGCGTGGCCTTCAGGCGCGTCTCCGCAAACGCGTGCAGGTCCTGAGGCAGGCAGCGCTTGCACAGACTGCCGCCGAGCTGCGTCGACTCGATGCTGTACAGCACCGGCATGCGATCCCGGTAGGCGACACCGGTGCTGATGCCCTCGAGCGTGTCGTAGGCGGGCACGCGCTGCTCGGCCAGCCCCTCGGGCAGCACGTCCGGTCCGCCCTGCCCGAGGCCGAGCTTGGCGTTGAACTCGATCAGCTCATCGACGTTGCGCTGACCGCCGAGCCAGTTCACGGGCATCACGACGTTCGACCGCTCGAAAGCCGCCGCGGCGCCTTCGGCGAGCCGCTTCAACTGCCGGATATACGCGTCTTCCGAGAAGCTGTCGTCCCTGATCCGGCCGTTGGTCGCCGTCTCGCGGATCGGCATGATGCCTTCGAAGTACGGGTCGCCGTCGAACTCCTCTGCCATGGCCTCGTACAGCGCGATGAGCCTGTCGGTCACGGCCGGATCCCATATGCGGGCCAGGTTGCCATGCGATGCCTCGGCGCATCCCCTGGGGTTGCGCAGGTCCGCCGGATACATGTCGCTGTCGCACGACGAGCTGCCGTAGTCGCGATCGTGAATGCGGACGAACAGGCGCTTCGGCTCCGGCAGGCTCTTGAGCCGGTCGAGCTCGGCGCGCAGCGTCGCAAACGTGTACTCGCCCTTCCTCGCCTCGAGCTGCCCCCATCTGAGCCTCAGCGCGACGCCTTCGATCGACGTGTTGGCCGCGATCTCGTCGTACCACCCGAAACGGGTGGCCTGTCTGTCGTCGGTGGAGTCGTTCAGCAGCACCTGCATGTAGTGACCCGGATGCCATTTCTTGGTCCCCGCGCCGGCGGCCTCGCGCGGCGGCGTCGTACGGCACGCGGCGGCAGGATCGCTCTTGGCACAGATCCCCCCGGGCGCTTTCGGAGCGCTCGAGCCGAGGACCGGGAACAGGATCAGGCCGAGGCACGCGAGAATCTGCGGCAGAAGCCTCCGGTCGAAGCTGCGGATTCTGTTCGGGTACAACGATCTCTCCTGTAGATCCGTTACATCCGGGGATACTCCAGTAGCGCCGCCTCCGGCTCATCGCAGGGTCTTCGGACGGCCGGATCGACCGGGCCGGAGCGCGCGGCTGCGCGGCTCAACTGGAACGGGCGACGGAGTATACGAGAACGCCCGATGCGCGCACGCTGACTCCAGAGTGCGACAGGCGAGCGAGCGATTCACACGCACCCGAGCGGGCCGGCGGCGGCCCGCTTGACGCTCGCCCGCGCGTCAGCTGCCGACCTCGCGCGGCCTGAGCTCGAGGACTTCGAACGCCTCGTTCGGAGCCTGGCCGTCGATTACCCGCGGTTCCGGCGTTCCTCCCGCGGCCGGCACGGCCCGGCGCCGCTCGAGCCCGAGCAGCCGCGCGAGCCGCTCGATGTTGGCGGTCGAGTGATTCTCGGCGGCGTAGACGCGGCAGCGTTCCCCGATCTCCTCGCGCAGCGCATCGTCGTCGAGCAGCCTTTCGACGTCCTCGGCCAGCCGGTCCTCGTCATGCGACACGCAGCCGAGCTGCCTCTCGCTCAGCAGCCCGTCGGGGTCGACGTGCAGGGTCACGACCGGCACGCGCCTCATCCACGCCTGGATGAACACGTTCGAGAAGCCTTCGTGGTCGCTCGTGTTCACGAGCAGATCGGACTCCTCGAGCAGCTCGTTGACCTGCTCCTGAGGAAGCCTGCCCATGTAGCGCAGGTTCGGCGCCGTCTCGATCAGCTGCAGCAGCTCGTCGGTCCAGCGGCCCGGCATCATGGCCGCGCCCACCATGACGAGCTCCACGTCCTGCCGCGAGCGAAGCTTCAGGGCGAGCCGCGCGAACGCGTGCGGGTTCTTGAACGGCTTCAGATTGGCGACCCACGCGACCCGCTTACGGGTCCGCCGCGGGACATCCGCGGCCCGCCGCCGCGGCTGCGGGTGGAAATTCGGCACGACGACGACATTGTCGCGCCCATAGTGCTCCGCAAGCCTCGTCTTCTGGATCTCGGTCTGCGCCAGGATCAGGTCCGCATGGCGGATCCCGTACTCGAGGAACTTCTGCTCGATACGGTGATGTATCCGCCACCACGTCAGGCGCGGCGGACTGACCGTGCGATCGTGCGAGACGCGCCAGATCATCCTCGCGCCGGCGCGGCGCGCGTAAAACGCCGCAATGCCCGTGTGTCCGCAACCCACCTGCTGGTAGACGATGTCCGGCCGGATCCGCTCGAGCGCGCGATAGAGCCGGAACGCGTCGAGGAAGTGGCCATAGCGGCGGATCCCCGTCATCGTCGAGAACTGCACGATCTCGTAGCCCTGCGGCCGGAACTGCGGATCGGACTTCACGGTCAGGAAGTAGATCTCGACGTCGTAGGCTTCGAGCAGATGCTCGATCAGAACCTTGACCTGGTATTGCGAGCCGCCCATCAGAGCGGCCCAGTGCGTCGGCACGACGAAGCAGATCCTGCGGGGCCGGCGCGCAGCCCCGGCAGATGCGTCGGCGGCGTCCGTCATTCCGGCACCCCCCACGCGGGACGCCGGGCACCGCCTACGGTGTCTTCGAGCACTTTGCGATAGGCACTCTCGACGACGTCGCCGAGCCGGGAATGGGTCCGATACTGCTCGACGAAAGCGCGGCCGGCGCGCCCCATGGCCTCGGCACCGGCTTCGTCGCGGAGAATCGCGAGCACCGCTTCGGCGAAAGGTTCCTCCTCCCACGGCGACACGAGCCCGGCGCCGCTGTGCCGCAGCACCAGCGACTGCTCCGGGTGGTCGTTGGCCACGACCGCCTTGCCGAGCGCCATGTATTCGACGAGCTTCGTCGGCGACGTCGAGCGCAGGATCGGGATCGGGCAATAGGGCGACAGGCAGACGTCGGCGCGACGCACGTACTCCCACGCCTCCTTCATCGGCATCCAGCCCGTGATCCGTACGGCATCGGCGACGCCGAGACGCTCGGCTTCGCCCATCAGCCGCCCTTCGTCCTCGGGCATCTCGCCGCGGCCGACGAACAGCAGCTTCGCCGCCGGCTCGCTGCGCCGCACGGCGGCCAGCACGCGGACCAGGAAATCGAGCTGCCGCTCCCTGATCAGCGTGCCGAGATACAGCAGCCAGCGCTCGTCCGCCGGTTTGTCCACGCTCGGCCGCTCACCCGGCGGCGTCTCGAGATCCTTCAGGTTCAGCGAGCTCGGTACAGGCGTCATCTTGTCCCGCGGCACGCCTTCGGCGGCAAGATCCTCGCGCATCTGCTCGCTCTGCACGAAGACGTGAGCCGCGGCGGGCATGATCACCTTCAGAAGCAGGAGCTTCTGCAGCTTACCCCTGGCGAGATACAGCAGTCGGTAGCGCGCGACGCCGTGGCTCGCCGCATACAGCGACGCGTCAGCGTGCGGGTAAGCGAGCCAGTAAAAGAACGGGACGCGATGGCGCTTCGCGGCGGCGATCGCAAGCAGCGCACCGAGGTACTTGTCCTTGACCTGCACGAGCGAGTAATCGCCGCGCTTCAGCAGACCGAACACCTTGCAGTCGTTCCTGAAGTCGAGCCAGTGCTTGCGCAGCCGGCGCAGCCGGGTCGCACCCGCGTCCGTGGCCGCGAGATGGGCCACTCCGTTGCCGAAGGCGCGCGGGCCGGCCGGCTCGTCGGGCGACTCGGCCTGCATGAGCCAGTCGATGCGGTGACCGCGGCGCGTCAGCTCCTCGGCGAAAATGGCCTTCGCCGCCGGGCGGAACGGCGGAAACAGGTCCGACGTCGCCAGCAGTATGCGCAGCCTGTCCGCCGGCGCCGGCCCGCCCGCACCGGCGCCGATCGGACTATCCAACGGCATACCCCGCGGCGGCGCGGGCGCGCTCGTACACCGGCAGGCACAGCCGGTCGATCCGCTCGGCCTTGTCGCCGTCCCAGCGCGCGCGGCGCAGGCTGCCGGCATGCAGGGACTCGAGGAATTCCTCGCGGAACTCGAGACCCGCGAACTCGAACAGCTTCGGCATCATGACCTCCTTGTTCAGAACGAGCTCGTTGTAATCGACGACGAACAGCCGGTCGGGGCCGAGCCTCTCCATCAGCTCGAACGTCTGTTCCGTCTTCGCGGCATACGCGGCGCAGGCCTTGTCCAGCCGCGAGCGGAACAGATCGGCGTCGATGCCGAAGAAGCCCGCCGGCCGCTGCTCGCGCGGCTCGCGCCCGCACGCATCGTACAGCCTGCGCAACGCGCCGCGGCGCCAGTTGAACAGCATCGAGTAGACCACCGCTCTCGGCTCGCGAAGGATCCAGATCAGCCGAAAGCCGTCGTGCTCGAAATACTCCGACACTCTGTCGTTCAGGTAGGTCGTCTGAAACACGCCCCGGCCGGTGATCGGCACCTCCGCATAGCCCGACAACAGCAGCCCGGCGTCCAGCTCGTCGTCCTTGCCGAAGCGATACCGGCCGACGCCGTCGGCCCGATACAACATCCTCGCTACCGCAGTCGTGCCGGACCGTTGGCATCCGGCGACAAGTACGGGATCGGGAAAAACCTCCAGGCGCGCCAGCAGCTTACGTCCCGGTTTCACGTGCTTGTGAAACTGCGCCCAGGAGCCGATTTTCCTGCCGTGCCAAGTCACGTTAATACTCTTCATTGTCGTTTGTCTTTTCTGTTGTAGGTCTCCTCGGACCGGCGGGCCGGTAGTGCAATTTCCATTCCAGGGATCGTTCCCGGATGGCAACGGCGCGACAGTCGGAGAGAACGAAGGCCGAAAAGAAGGACATTGCGCCAGCTGCGCGGCCGGGTCGAAGTGTTGCACAAGACAGACGGCCCGCCTCGTACGGATGCAGCTTTAGACGTGTTTTCACAATTCCTGAGAGATCGAGTCGCATCGGACAAGGCCTGCAGGCCGGATCTGCTTCTGGCATGCACGTTGCATATATCGCGGCACAAGAACAACATTGGAGGTTCGCCAATTGGCCGGCGGATACTACAAATTTAGTCTGCTCTTACTACTCATCGCAGCACTCGAACAGGTTTCTGCCCCGCTGATCTCCACCGCGGTGCTTGTCGGTTCGACGCAACTGCTGGGTATCGGGCTCAGCGAGCCCTACATTCTGCTCGCGATATTTTCCGCGTTGCTGTGCTACACGCTGGTCCGCCAGGAAAGCACCAAGCAGCGGGCGATGTTCGTCAGCGGGTGGACGATCGCGGCGCGGGCGGGGCTCGCATGGCTGGCCGTGGCGGGAACGCTGCTGCTGATCGGCTACGCCACGAAAGTCACCGAGATCTACTCCCGGCGGGCGCTGTTCCTGTGGTTTCTCGCGACCGCGCCGCTGTTGATGACGACGCCCGTGCTGATCCGCAAGTTCATCCGCCGCATCGCGGTGGCATCGGGAAACGCGCGGTCGGTCGTGATCGCGGGCGCCAACGGCATCAGCCGCGAGCTGGCCGCCAAGATCGTCGAGAAGCCGGAGCTCGGCCTCGAGCACCGGGGCTTCTTCGAGGACCGCTGCCCCGATCGCATCGACGACAGGACCCGCTCCAATCTGCTCGGCACGCTGGCGGACCTGCCGGGCTACGTGAAGCGGCACCATATCGACGTGATCTTCATCGCGATGCCGTACCACCTGCCGCGGACGAAGGCGCTGCTCAACGATCTGCGCGACACGACGGCCTCCGTCTACCTGATTCCCGAGATCTCGTTCATCGATCTGATCCAGGCGCGGGCGGACGACATCAACGGCATTCCGATCATCGCCCTGTGCGAGTCGCCGCTGCACGGCTGGAGCGGGTTCCAGAAGCGCACGATGGATATCGTGCTGGCGTCGCTGATGCTGCTGGTCGCGCTGCCGCTGATGACCATGATCGCGATCGGCATCAAGCTGACGTCGAAAGGCTCCGTGATCTTCCGGCAGCGGCGTTACGGCCTCGACGGCGAGGAAATCATCGTCTACAAGTTCCGGACGATGTCGGTCGAAGAGGACGGCGCCCAGGTCAAGCAGGCGACGCGCGACGACCCGCGCGTCACGCCCTTCGGCCGGTTCCTGCGCCGCTATTCGCTCGACGAGCTGCCGCAGCTGATCAACGTGCTGCAGGGGCGCATGAGTCTCGTCGGACCGAGGCCCCACGCCGTCGCGCACAACGAGGAATACCGCAAGCTGATCGACGGCTACATGGTGCGCCACAAGGTATCGCCCGGCATCACGGGCCTCGCGCAGGTCAACGGCTGCCGCGGCGAGACGGCGGACCTCGCGGAAATGAAGAAGCGGATCGACTACGACCTCGATTACATGAGGCACTGGTCTTTCATGCTGGATCTGAAGATCCTGTTCAAGACCTTCACGATCCTGTTCAAGACCGAGAAGGCTTACTGAGGCTGCTACCACCAGCTCCTAATTATTAGCCAGCTCCTATTATTAGAAGGCACCCGAAACTCGGGGAAACCAGGGAATCGAGAATATGAGAACCAAACGCCGCTGCTCGCGCGGTGCGAGAGGCGCCCGTTATGCGTGTCTGATCGCCGCAGCGCTTCCCTTCGGCGTGGCCTGGGGAGACTGGGAAGCCGTGTCGGACGTCGAGATGGGCGTCGAAGGCAACGATAATCCCCGTCTCGGCCAACGCTCGGATCTGCAGGATCCCGACGCGCCGCCGGACGAGGACCATACGGCCGTGCGCATGTTCACCGACGCGCGCGTGCAGCTCGCCAACGTCGGCCCGCGCGGCAACGTCTATCTGCAGCCCCGCGCGCGTCTCGATACTTACGCGGACGAGGCCGATGACGACCTCCAGCGCGACGACCTCTACCTCGATTCCAACGCGAGCTACGACTGGACCCGCACGAGCGCGGGCCTGCGCGCGAACCTTGCGCGAGAGAGCATTCTCAGCACCGAGCTGCTGGAAGCGGAGATCCTGGATCCGGACGGGGTCATCGTCGATCCGATCGACACCGAGTCCGGCCGGCTCGTGCTGCTCGACGAGCACCGCAACCGCGTGCTGATCGCGCCGTACGCCGACTTCACCGTTTCCGAGCGCAGCGACGTGACGCTCGAGGCGAGCCACCTCGACATCTCCTATACCGGCCCCGAAGTTTCGGGCAGGACGGACTTCACCGACACGCGCCTCGCGCTCGGTGTCGCGCGCTCGATCGACGACCGCACCCGCGCCGAGGCGAGGCTGATCGCCTCCAACTACGAAGCGGATCTGACGCAGAACGAGACCGATACGGTCGGCGTGGAAGGCACGTTTCGCCGAACGCTGAACGAAGCCTGGTCGTTCTTTCTGTCTACGGGCCTGCAGCGCAGCGAATTCAGGTTCGTCGACGCGGACGGTGAGCTCGTCGACAACGCGAGCACGGATTACACGCTGAACATCGGGTTCAGGAAGCGCACGGTGCAGTCGACGCTGAACCTCGACATCCAGCGCCTGCTGACGCCGAATGCGGTCGGCTTCCTGACCGAGCGTAACCAACTGCGCGTTTTCTACCGGCACCGGATGACGGAAAGGCTGACCGGCGGCTTTGCGTTCCGATATACCGACACCGGAGTCCTCGACGATCCGACCGGCTTCGAGCGCGACTACACGCGGCTCGACCTGGATCTCGAGTGGGCGTTCACGCCGACGTGGTCGCTGAACGTCGGCCTCGGCGCAATCGACCAGAAATTCACCGGCGACCGGGAAGACGGCAGCGCCACGCTGTTTTCGATGGGTGTCGTGTACCGCGGCCTGTCGCGCCAGGACGCCGGCGGCCTGCCGCGCCGGGACGCCGCCCCGTAGCGCGCGCCGGGCCGCCGCCCCGCAGCAGCGCGCCGGCCTCGGCGCCGGCGCCGCCTCAGGCGCGAATCGGAGCGCCCGGCGCGGCGGACTGGTATCGCAGCGGTACGGCCGCCTCGGGCGTGAACACGGAGAACGCGATGCTCTCCTCGAGGTAGAGCTCGACCTTGTCGGAGTCGTGGCTCGAGTAGCCGATCGAGAAGTCCTGCCCGACCGCCAGCTCGAAATCGCCGCCGCGCAAGCTGAGCACGACGGCTCCGTCGACGGCCGGCGCCCACACGATCCGGCCGTCGAGCTGCCTCGTGACCAGATCGATGACCGGGTAACCGCCTTTGTTCGTGGTTTCGGTCAGTCCCTGGTAGCAGCGCGGGCCGAGCGCGATCGTGTACGGCCCCTCGACCCCCTGATTGCGCAGCCACGTCAGCGCGGACGCGACGACCCGCGGGTACTTCTCGTAGTCGTCCGACAGCGCGAGCTGCTGCGCGGCGCCCTGCTCCAGCACGCCCGCGATGCCGGCGTCGCGAAACCCTTCGAAGATCACGTGATCCTCAGTCAGCGCAGCGGCTCTCGCCGCCTTGATCACCGGCGCGAGGTCTGCATCGCGGGCACCGCGTGCGATCGCGTCGAGCTCCGAGCGCTCGAGCGTGAAGGGCACCGAGATCTCGACGAGCGGCTGCACGTCGCGCAGCTTCGCCCGCACTGCGTTGCGGGGATCGCGCAGCGGCCTGCTGCGCCCGCGGTTCACGGCCGAGTGCTCCCAGCCGAAAGGTCCTGCGAAATCGACGAGCTTGCGGCCGGCCAGCGTCCGCTTCAGCGTGCGCTTCGCCTCGGCGTCGATCTCCTTCCAGGCCTCGTCGCCGATCGGTGCCAGCGATCGATTCAGATGATCCATGTCCGACTCCCCTGGCGCTAACGCCGGCCTGCGCGGCGCAGGTCTCCGACCGCGAGGCTGCTCCCGTCGAGGCTGCCCCCGGAGGCTCCGGCTGACGAAGGCTCGGACTCGGCCTCCTCCTCGATCTCCGTGATCGGGCCTTCCGTGAACAGATACCGTCGCAGATGGACGTCGAGCACCGGATCGCGGCGCCTCAGCCACTCGAGCACCATCGCCGCATGCTCTTTTTCCTCGTCGCGGTTGTGCGCCAGCACGGCCTTCAGCTCGGGATCGTCGGTCGCGTCGACGCGCTGCGCGTACCAGTCCACCGCCTCGAGCTCCTCCATCAGGGAGCGAATGGCGCGATGGTTGTCTATCGTCTCTTTGCGCAGCGCGTCCGCCGCTTCGTGCAGGGAATCGGAGTCCGTCATTTTTCCTCTTCTGGCAAGGGGCGCCGGTCGGGCGCACGTCGTTGTCGCTGTCGTGTTCTGAGGCCGACCGGCGGCGCGGACCCGCGGCCGGCTCGGCGGACGGGCCGGCTCAGCCGGACTCGCGCCGCGGCGGCGGTGCTCGCCCGACGCCCGGCTGCTCCGACACCGCGCGGCGCTGCCGCCAGCGGAACCGCAGATTGCCCTTCTTCGCCGCGTTCGCGAACCACAGGGCGCCGACGAGGATCACGACGACGGCCAGCAGGCCGGCCCCGGTGTAGATCAGGATCGTCATTGCGCCTTCGGACACGTGGCTCGCTCCCGTGCTTCAAGTCGCCACAGGCAAGCAATTTCCATGCCGCAGCGGGGCTCGCAGCGGCGAGGCGGGTCAGCGGCCGAAAGGCGGCAGCCAAGACGCGAGCAGGTCCCTGCCGAAGATCCAGTAGTGCAGTGTCGCGCCGAGCACCGCATGCGATACCGCGAGCGGCAGCAGCAGGCGGTGGCGCCGATAGATCAGCGCCCACACGGCGCCGGCCACGAGCGTGCCCGCCATGACCGGCAGCCGCGGGAAATGCACTGCCGAGAACGCTACGGCGGTCAGGGCGATCGCCGCAGCCGGCGGCAGCAGAAAGAGCAGCCGACCGAGCAGGAAGAACTGGAATATGAACTGCTGCAGCAGCCCCCACGGCAGATACAGCAGCAGGGCCGCGGCCAGATGCCAGTTCGCCACGCGCTCGAAGGCGCCGGCCCAGCCGCCATCCGAGTATCCGAGCACGAGCGCTGCGGCGAAGAACGCGACCACGACCGGCACCGTGAACAGCCCCGTCTCCTTCCACGCCGCCCCGCGGCGTCGGCCCGCTCCCGCGGCGAGCCGGGGCTGCAGTGCCCACAGCGTTCGCCCGCGCGACGTTCCGGCGGCGATCAGGCCGACGGCCGCGAGGCCGAGCAGCGCGTCGACGTAGCCCGGCCTGTCCTCGAACAACACCAGAAACGCTACCGCCATCACGACGATGACGGCGAGCTCGGCGGCGATGCGGCCGCGCTCGCGGCGAACGAAGGACTCACTCATATATACCTACGCCGCCGCTGACGTCCGGAAAACTGTGCCGCGAGTGCAATAAATGCAATTCGCATGGCCGTGGCATGGATTCTGCATCGGTCCGGGAAAGCAATCGAAAGACGGAGTCATGCAGTGGAATCAATAACCAACAGATCATTATTCACCTCGGGCGCAGCATCGCTGTTGCTGGTCGTCGCGGGCTGCGCCGGCAATCAGGAGATCCCGACCGCGAGCATGACGCAGGCGGAGGAGAACATCGAGGAGGCGGAGCGTGTCGAGGCGCAGCGCTATGCGAACCGCGAGCTGAACATGGCGCGCGAGTCGCTCGAGCAGGCGAGAGCGGCGCAGCGGGAAGGCGACGAGGAGCTTGCCGTACGCCTCGCCGAACGCGCCGCGATCGACGCGGATTACGCGGCGGCCGTCGCAGAGAACGAAGAAATGCAGGAGGCGGTGCAGGAGCTGCGCGACACGCTGGCGACGCTGGAGAGCGAGCTCGCGCGCGACCCGCAGAGCGCGCCGCAGCAGGACAGCGGGCGACCGTCGACACGATTTTGAGCCATATGGAGAAGACGAAAATGCAAAATACGACAGGAGTCGCGACCGCGCTCGGCGCCCTCGCTCTGATCGCGGGGTGCAGTTCCCTGCCGGAGCGCGTCGAGACGCTGGAGCAGGCACGCGAGCTGATTCAGACGCTGGACCAGGACCCGCTGGCGCGCGACGTCGCGGCCGAGCGCTACGAGCGCGCCCAGCAGGCTCTCCAGCGAGCCGAAGCGAGCTATGAGGAGAACGAGGACCTCGAAATCATCGAGCATGACGCGTATCTGGCGCTTCGCAACGCGCAGATCGCCGAGCAGCAGATCGCTCAGCAGCGCGCGCAAGAGGAGCTCCAGACGGGTGAGGCGCAGCGCAACGCCGTGCTGCTCGAGGCACGCGAGCAGGAAGCACAACAGGCCCGCGAGCTCGCGCAGGAGCGGGGAAGCGAGCTTCGGCAGACAGAGCAGCAGCTTGCGCGCCAGGAGCAGCAGACTCAGCAGGCCCGGCAGCGGGCGCAGCAGCTCGAGCAGTCGACCGAGCAGCTGGAGCAGGAGCTGGCCGACCTCGAGGCGGAGCAGACCGATCGCGGCTTGATCCTGACGCTGGACGACGTGCTGTTCGAGGTGGACCAGGCCGAACTGCACCCCGGCGCGGCCTCCACGATGCAGCGCGTCGCAGAGTTCCTGAACGAGCACCCGGAACGCAATCTGCTGATCGAGGGCCATACGGACGCCACGGGCGCCGCGGTATACAACCAGATGCTGTCGCAGCAACGGGCCGAGGCGGTCCGAGCCGCCCTGGCCGAGCGCGGCATCGACGCCGGCAGAGTGCAGGTGCAGGGGCTCGGCGAGTCCTACCCGATCGCGAGCAACGACACCACGGCCGGCCGGCAACTGAATCGCCGCGTCGAGATCGTGATCTCGGATCAGGACGGCAGATTCGAGGACGGCGCGATCCGCACGGCCTCGATAGACGAGCAGGACGAGGCGTCGACGCAACAATAAGCAGGCAGACCGCGGAAACCGACTGACGCGGGACCGGACGGCTGCAACGACCGTATCGATCCCGGCCAGAACCCGCCCCGCTCCGTGCGGGGCAAAACGCGGCAGAGCGCCGGCCGAGACGCCGGCGCGGCGCGCCGGAGGCGCTGACGAGAACGGCGCCCCCGGCGCGCCGGGCCGGGCTCAGGCCCGGCCCGGGCGCCGCGGCAGCTCCAGCGCGAATCCGCCGGGCATGCGCTCCAGTCGGCCTCCGTGCGCCGCGATCACCTGCTCCGCGACCGCGAGGCGCACCGCGAACCCCTTCTGATCGCGAAACGCCCCGTCTCCCGCCTCCCCGGCTCCGGCCGGAGGGACCCGCCGCAGCGTCAGCCGCACACCGGCGCCCTCCTGCTCCACTGCGAACGCGAGCGCCTCGTCCTGGCCGGCGGCCGCGGCCGCCGCCTGGTGCTCCAGAAGGGTATCGAGCACATGGGCCAGCCTCTCGGTGTCGGCTTCGACCGGAAGTTCGGCACCCGACCAGCGGACCGGCAGCGCGCTTTCGGCTCCGCCGCGATAGCGTTCGACCGCGGCGCCGACCAGCTCTCCGAGGTCCGCGGCCTCCGTGTCGAGCTCGATACCGCCCGACACGATCTGCAGGACGTCTGAAAGGTCCTGGATCAGCCGGGCCTGGCGGTCCAGGTTGCGCCTGAAGACCTCGGCGCAACGCAGGACCTCGTCGGGTTGCGAAGCCTTCAGCTCGAGCAGGTTCACCGACATCAGGCACGCATTCAGAGGCGCGCGCAGCTCGTGGATGACTGTGGAGAAAAATGCGTCCTTGTCGAGCTCGGCCACGGTGCGTCCCTCGCGATTGCTGTCCATCGTAGTTTTGACGATGATACCCGATGGCAGCTGCGGCCGCGGCCGCCGGCCCGCCGCCGACGGACGGCGAGCGGCGGCATGGACCACGGCGAGGCGGAACGCCCGTGAAGAAGGCGGCGCCGAGGATCGTCGCCACCTGGTGACACTCTCACAATTGGGGCGGGCACGGTACCGGGAGGCGCGCCACGCTCGATTCTGTTAGATTCGTAGTGACTCCGAACCCCTATCGACACAGGTGAATTGAATGGCAAGAGTATTGTTGGTCGACGATGAGCCGGATTTCGTCGCCAGCGCCTCGGAGATGCTGCGGTTGCACGGGCACGACGTGCGGACCGCAGATACGCTGGCGAACGCGAGGAGGATTCTCGACTCGCAGCCCTCTGACGTATTGCTGCTCGATTTGATGCTGCCGGACGGTAACGGCCTCGAGCTGCTCGAAGAGCTCGAGAAGAAGGAGCTGGACGTCGAGAGGGTCGTCCTGATCACGGGCCACCCGGGCATCAAGTCCCAGATCAAGAACCTGAGCGGCCCCTTCGTCTCCTACCTGACGAAGCCGATCGACAATCGGGAGCTGATGGGTCTGCTGCGCGAGCTCGACCGCAGCGATTACGAAGAGGAAGACGTCGACCTCCACTTCGGCCTGCTGGTCGGCGAAACGCCGCAGATGAAGGCGGTCTACAACCAGATCAAGAAAATCGCAGCGACGGACAGCCCCGTGCTGATCCTCGGAGAGACCGGCACCGGTAAGGAGCTCGTTGCGGAAGCCATTCACAGGGAGAGCAAGAGGACGGGCGAATTCGTCGCCGTGAACTGCGGGTCGCTGTCGAAGGAGCTCGCCGGCAGCGAGCTTTTCGGCCATGAGAAGGGCAGCTTCACCGGCGCCACGCGTCAGCATGCCGGCTTCTTTCAGCGCGCGCACCTCGGCACGCTGTTTCTCGACGAGCTGACCGAGATGCCCGTCGAGCTTCAGCCGCACTTCCTGCGCGTGCTCGAGACGCGCAAGGTCCTGCCGGTCGGCAGCGAGAAGGAAGTGCCGGTCGAGACGCGCGTCGTCGCCGCGACGAATCGCGTGCCGACCGAGGCGATTTCGAGCAAGGCACTGCGCAAGGACCTGTACTATCGCCTCAGCGTGTTCCCGATCAGCCTGCCGCCGCTGCACGCGCGCCGGGCCGACATCCCGCTGCTGGCGAACCATTTCCTGAGCGAGCTCGCGCGCCGTTACGGCCCGCAGCGCTGGCTGTCGGACAAGTCGCTGAAGCGGCTCGAGGCGTATCACTGGCCGGGCAACGTGCGGGAGCTTCGGCACGTGATCCATCGCGCGTTCATCCTGTCCGACTCGGAGGACGGCGAGCTCGAGCTGCCGGAACGCTTCGAAAGCCCTTTCGGCCAGCAGAACAGGCTCGAGGGGCTGCAGGTCGGCCGATCCATCCGGGACATCGAGCGCGAGCTGATCATGCGCACGCTGGC
>JAFGNC010000400.1 GCA_016927175.1 Gammaproteobacteria bacterium
GCGACGCAGCGAAAAAGGGCCCTGACCCCTTTTCCTCGACCCCCTTTCCTCCGATCGACAGAACTGGCAGCCGGGGCGCTCGTAGGACGAGCGCCCCGCTGCCTACCGCCCTTCCTTGAACTGCTCCGGGTTCAGCTGGTGCCGCCCGAGCAGCTTGTAGAAGTCCGTGCGATTGCGCTTCGCGAGCCGCGCCGCCTGGCTGACGTTGCCGCCCGTGATCTGCAGCAGCTGCGACAGGTAGTTGCGCGTGAACTCGTCCCGCGCCTGCGAGAACGACGGCAGCGCGTTGGCCTGCTCGCCGAGCGCGTTGCGCACGAGATCCGCCGTGATGATCCGCGCCGGGCTCAGCGCGACGTTCTGCCGCACCGTGTTGTAGAGCTGGCGCACGTTGCCGGGCCACTGGCTCGCGACCAGCAGCTCGACGGCCTCGGGCGCGTAGACCTTGCGCTCGGTGCCTGATTCCGCCGCGATCTGCTCGAGGAAGTGCTCGACCAGCAGCGGCACGTCCTCGCGCCGCTGGCGCAGCGGCGGCAGCTGGATGTTGACGACGTTGAGCCGGTAGTAGAGATCCTCGCGGAACGCGCCCTTGATCATCAGGTCGTTCAGGTCCTGATGCGTCGCGGACACGACGCGCGTGTCTACCGGCACGGCCTCCGTGCTGCCGACCGGCCGAACCTGCTGCTCCTGCAGCACGCGCAGCAGCTTGACCTGCAGCCGCATCGGCATGTCGCCGATCTCGTCTAGCAGCAGCGTGCCGCCGTTCGCGGCCTGGAACAGGCCCTTGTGGCTGCGCGTCGCGCCGGTGAAGGCGCCTTTTTCGTGGCCGAACAGCTCCGACTCGAGCAGGTTCTCGGCCATCGCGCTGCAGTTGATCGCGACGAAAGGCTCATCCTTGCGCGCGCTCGCCCGGTGGATCGCCCGCGCCATCAGCTCCTTGCCCGTGCCGGACTCGCCGGTCAGCAGCACGCGCGCGTCGCTGCCCGCGACCATGCGCGCCTGCTGCAGGCACTCCTGCATGATGGGGCTGCGCGTGATGATCTCGGCGTTCCACTCGTCCTCGGTCTTCGGGAGCCCGGAGATCTTCATCGCGCGCTCGACGGCGTCGAGCAATTGCTGCTTGTCTACCGGCTTCGTCAGGAAGCCGAAGGCGCCGCTCTGGGTCGCCTCGACGGCGTCCGGGATCGTGCCGTGCGCGGTCAGCAGCAGCACGCAGAGCCCCGGCCACTGGCGCTGGATCTCCTTCAGCAGCCCGATGCCGTCCATGTTCTCCATGCGAAGGTCCGTGATGACGAGGTCCGGGCGGAAGCGGGGCAGGATGCCGAGCGCCTCCATCGCGCTTTCGGCAGCCTCGACGTCGTAGCGCTCGGCGCGCAGCCGGATGCTGAGCAGCCGCAGCAGGCCCGGATCGTCGTCTACGAGCAGGATGCGCCCCCTGGCCCTGTCCGTGTCCTGGCTGTGCTTGAGAGCTCTATTCTGTATCTGCACCATTTTCGCGTTCCCTGATCGATCGCTCGATGTTCGTGATGGCGTTCAGCTTCTGCTGAGCCTCTTCGAGTTGTTCGCGCAGCCGTTCGTTCTCGGCCAGAGCGGCTTCGAGCCGCCGGCTGTTCTCGTTGTTCTGCTCCACCCGGGCCGACTCCGCCTCCTGGCGCAGCTGCTCGGCCTGGGCGTCGAGCATCAAACGTTGCTCGACCTCCTCAAGGTGTATCGCTACCAGCATCCGCTCCTCGGGCAACAGCGCCGCCCCGGCCGCCAGCAGCTCGCCGAGGCGCCGCTGCGCCTCGGCCGGGTCGGCGGCCGGATGCCCGGGCGTGGCGTAGGCCAGCGCGAGCTTCAGGCGGTTCGTCGTGGTCGGAGCGTTGCCGGCGGATTGTGCCACGTCCCGGAACGTGATGGCTTGTGTCACCGGGTCGCCCTGGACGAGGTCCCGCATCATCTCGAGATACAGGTTCAGCCCCTGCATGTCGACCGCGGCGCCGTTGCTGAAATCGCGCTGCTCCGGGCTCTCGTCCGCCGCGCCGCCGAGCCACGGCCCGCTCGCGCAGCCGCCGATCAGCAGCGCCGCCGCGGCCAGCGCGGCCGCGCGCCGCGCGAGGCCGCCCGGGGCCTGCGACCCGTCCTCGGGCGTGCCGGCGCCGGCCTCCGTCGCTGCGGCGCGGTCAGCCATTGACGACCGCCAGTGCGGGCCGGTCGCTGGCCCGGCGCAGCGGCAGCCGGACCTGAAAATGCGCGCCCGGCCACTCGCCCGAGACGAGCTCGACCGAGCCGCCGTGCGCCTGCACGCATTCGGCCACGACGGACAGCCCGATGCCGGTGCCGGCGACGGGCCCCCCCTGCAGGCGCCGCCCCTGATAGAAGGCCTCGAAGATGCGGTCGCGGTCCTCGGGCAGCACGCCGGGGCCGGTGTCGGCGACGTCGATGACGAGCTCCGCGCCCTGCATCTGCGCGCTGAGGGCCAGCGTGCCGCCGGTCGGCAGGAACTTGATTGCGTTCGAGACCAGATTCTCGAGCACGAGGCGCAGCTTGCCCTCGTCGGCGGAGATCCGGATCGGCGCGACGTTCAGCTGGAGCCGGATCTTCTGGTTCGAGATCGCGAGCCGGTGCTGGCTCAGCACGCTGAACACGAGCGGCTTCAGGTCGAGCTCGGAGATGTCGAGCGACGCCGTCTTCGTCTGCCAGGCGCTGAAATTGAGCAGGTTCTCGATCAACTTCTGCAGCTTGATGCCGTTGTCGCGCAGGATGCCCGTCACTTCCTGCTGCTGCGGATCGAGCATGCCGACCGAGCCGTCCAGCAGCAGCTCCGTGCCTTCGCGGATGTTCGCGAGCGGCGTCTTCAGCTCGTGCGACATGTGGCGCAGGAA
>JAFGNC010000401.1 GCA_016927175.1 Gammaproteobacteria bacterium
CTCGAGCCCGCGGCCGTCATCGTCGAGATCCTGAACGACGACGGCACGATGGCGCGCCGCGACGAGCTGATCGAGTTCGCGCGCCGCCACGAGCTGAAGATCGGCACGATCGCCGACCTGATCAAGTATCGGCTCGAGAAAGAGGAGTCGGTCGAGGCGATCGGCGAGCTCGACGTCGAGACTGCCTTCGGCAAGTTCCGCATGGTCTGCTTCGAGGATCACGTGAATCGCACCGTGCACCTCGCGCTGGTACGCGGCCGCATGGATCCCGATACGCCGACCCTCGTGCGCGTGCACCGGCAGGAGACGCTGGCCGACGTGATCGGCGTGCGCCATCCGCGCCTCGGCTGGCCGCTGCGCGACGCGATGCGGCTGATCGCCGAGCACGATCACGGCGTCATCGTGCTGCTGCGGCAGGAGGAGTCCCCGCGCGAGCTGATGCGCGTGTTCAGGACGCTCGCCGAAGACTCGGGCGAGGTCGCCGCGCGCCGCGAGAAAGCCATGGACCTGCGCACGATCGGCACCGGCGCGCAGGTGCTGCGCGCGCTCGGTGTCCGCCGCATGCGCGTCCTGAGCGCGCCGAAGAACATGCACGGGCTGTCCGGCTTCGGGCTCGAGGTCGTCGAGTACGTGAGCGCGTCCAAAGAGCGGAATGCAGGAAATGGATGAGCGCATCAAAAAGATTGAAGGCGGTTTCAACGCTCGGGGGCTGCGCTTCGGCATCGTCGCGGCCCGGTTCAACGATTTCATCGTCGACCGGCTGCTCGGCGCGGCGGTCGACACTCTGGCGAGGCACGGCGTCGAGCCGGGCGACATCGAGGTCGTGCGCGTTCCTGGCGCGTTCGAGATGCCGCTCGCGCTGAAGAAGATGGCCGCGAGCCGCCGGCACGACGGGCTCCTCGCCCTCGGCTGCGTGATCCGCGGCGCGACGCCGCATTTCGACTATGTCGCCGGCGAGGCCGCGGCCGGCATCGCTCGTGCATGTCTCGAGCACGAGATACCGATCGGCTTCGGGCTGCTGACGGTGGACACGATCGAGCAGGCGATAGAGCGCGCCGGCACGAAGGCCGGCAACAAAGGCGTCGACGCAGCCCTGACGGCCGTCGAGATGGCGACGCTGATGCGCGCCATGGAACAGTAGGGCCCGGCCGGCAACGCGCCGGGAGCGGCACGCCAGGGAGCAGCAACGATTGGCACGAGCAGGAAGCGGCGCGCGGGCGCGGCAGCGGGCACGGGAATTGCTCGTCAAAGCCCTTTATCAATGGCAGCTCGCCGGCCACGACGTCGATGAGCTGACCGAGCAGTTCTCGGAAGCCCCGGAGTATGCACGCTCCGATCAGCTCTACTTTCGGGACCTGCTGTCACTCGTTCTCGAAGAGGCGCCGGCGCTCGATCGGGAGATCGCCCGCTACGCGACGCGCGGTCTCGACCAGCTCGATGCGGTCGGGCATGCGATATTGCTGCTGGCGCTCGCGGAGCTGAGATACCGCAGGGACGTGCCGCCGAAGGTCGTCATCAACGAGGCGGTCGAGCTCGCGAAACGCTACGGCGCGACGGACAGCTTCCGCTTCGTCAACGCCGTGCTGGACAAGGCCGCGTCGGCACGCCCGGAGCAGACATGACGCCGCAGCCGAAAGCCCGCGCGAAAAAGGGGTCCGCGGAAATGGGGTCGGAAATGGGGTCAGGGCCCTTTCCCCTTCAAAAAGGGGTCAGGGCCCTTTTTCCTCCGAAAAGGGGTCAGGGCCCTTTAATTGCCGAAAAGGGCCCTGACCCCTTTTTCGCCTTTGTCGCCGATCCCCTTCTGCGGCGGCTGCAGCGCGGCTCAGTCGGGTAGAGGGCCGTGAACGAGTTCGAGATCATCGCGCGCTATTTCACGCGGCCGACCGACGATCGCGACGTGCTGCTCGGGGTCGGCGACGACGCGGCCGTGCTCGGCACGACCGGGCCCATCGCCGTCGCGGTCGACACGCTCGTCGCCGGCGTGCACTTTCCCGACGGGACCGGCCCCGACTCGATCGCGCACCGGGCGCTGGCCGTCAATCTCAGCGACCTGGCCGCGATGGGAGCGCGGCCGCGCTGGTTCACGCTCGCGCTGACGCTGCCTGACGCGGATCCGGCATGGCTCGAGGCCTTCGCCGCCGGGCTGTTCGCGCTCGCGGACCGGTACGGCGTGAGCCTCGTCGGGGGCGACCTGACACGGGGTCCGCTGACGGTCAGCATCCAGGTCATCGGCACGATGTCCGGCATGGGGGCCGGCGCCATCGCGCTGACGCGCGGCGGCGGGCGAGTCGGTGACGACGTCTACGTCACCGGCACGCTCGGCGACGCCGCGGCGGGGCTCGCCGTCCTGACCGGCCGCTACGGCGAGGACGCGGCAACGGGCGCGGCACGGGAGGCGCTCGCGGCGCGCTTCCTGCGGCCCGAGCCGCGGGTCGGCGCCGGCCTCGCGCTGGTCGGCGTCGCTACGGCGGCCATCGACGTCTCCGACGGGCTCGCGGCGGACCTCGGGCACCTGTGCGACGCGAGCGGTTGCGGCGCCGAGATCGACGTCGAGAACCTGCCCCTGTCGGCCGAGATCGAGGCGGTCTGCCCGATCGACGCCGCCGAGAGCCATGCGATCGCAGGCGGCGACGACTACGAGCTGTGCTTCACGGCGCCGCCGTCCGAGGCGGACCGGGTCGCGGCCGCGATCGAGCAGGGCGGCATCGGCGCGCGCCGGATCGGCCGTCTGGTCGAAGGGCGCAACGTGGCGTGGCGCCGCGCAGGGAAAGCGTTCACGCCTCCTGACCGCGGATACGTGCACTTCCGATGACGTCGAAGCCCGAAAAGGGATCGAAGCCTTTGTCCGATCCCTCTTCGGCGGCCGCGTCGCCGACGCCGGAGCCGGCCGCGGAAACGCAGCGGGCCGACGACCGGCCGGAGCCGCCGGGCGGCGACCCGGAAGTCGTCGCGACGGGCCGAGGCTCGGATCACCCGTTCGCGGAACGCGCCGAGTACGATCCATTTCTGCAGCTGCGGCCCGCGCACCTGCGCTCTCCCGTGCAGCTGCTCGCGCTCGGTTTCGGCGCGGGCCTCGCGCCGCGCGCTCCGGGGACTGCCGGTTCCCTGATCGCGGTGCCGATCGCGTGGCTGACGCTCGCCTGGCCGCTCGAGCTCCGTGCCGCCGTCGTCGCGGCGCTGTTCGTGGCCGGCATCTGGATCTGCGGTGAAAGCGCGCGGCGCCTTCGCACGCACGACCATCCCGGCATCGTGTTCGACGAGATCGTCGGCCTGTTGGCGACGTCGCTCGTGCTGTCCGGAAATCCCTTATGGCTGATCGCGGCGTTCTTCTCTTTCCGCCTGTTCGACATCACCAAACCCTGGCCGATACGCGATTTGGATCACAGACTCGCCGGCGGGCTCGGCATTATGCTCGACGACCTGATGGCGGCCGTCTACGCGGCAGCCGCGCTGGTGGGGCTCCGCTACTTGCTGTCGCTGAATTAATCGTCGGTCGAATAAAAACGTATGGTGCAGGCAAAAGCCGCAACTGTCGCGGGACGGCGCGACTCCCGGCGCGTACCCGAGCGAATCGGCAAGTACGTCGTCATCAATGAGGTCGGGCAGGGCAGCACCGGCCGCGTCTTTCTGTCTCACGACCCCTATTACGGCCGCGACGTCGCGATCAAGCTGTACGACATCGAGAGCGAGGAGGACGAGCAGAAGGCGCGCGTGACGCGCAAGATGTTCTTCAACGAAGCCCAGATGATGGGCAAGCTGCAGCACCCGAACATCCTGCCGATCTACGACGCGGGCGAGGAGAACGGCAGCTACTACGTCGTGACCGAGCACGTGCACGGGGCGCGGACGCTGTCGGCCTACTGCAAGCCGGACAACCTGCTAAGAATCGACGACGTCGTCGAGATCATCTTCAAGTGCGCGAAGGCACTGCATTACGCGCACGGCCGCGGCGTCGTCCATCGCGACATCAAGCCGAGCAACATCATGCTGACGCTCGACAACGACGTGCGCATCATCGATTTCGGCATCGCGCTGGTCAAGGACTCGAACGTGTCGCGCATCGAAGGCATCGCCGGGTCGCCGAGCTACATGTCGCCGGAGCAGGTGCAGTCGGCCGAGATCACGCACCGCTCCGACATCTACTCGCTCGGGGCCGTCATGTACGAGATGCTGACGGGCTTCCGGCCGTTCCGCGCGAACAACCTCAGCAAGCTGCTGCACCAGATCGTCTATGCGACGCCGCCGCCGATCCACACGCTGCGCGCGGAGATCTCCGAGGACCTCGAGAACGTGGTCATGACGGCGCTGCAGAAGGAGGCCGAGGACCGCTACAAGAACGGCCTCGAGTTCGCGGGCGCCCTGACGCGCGTGTTCCAGACGCTCCGCAACCAGTACGACCGGATCGACAAGCAGGCGCAGTTCGACCTGCTGCGCAAGCTGCGCTTCTTCCACGATTTCTCGCA
>JAFGNC010000402.1 GCA_016927175.1 Gammaproteobacteria bacterium
CCATCGCGCGGCCGGTATCAAGGGGCATAAGTGGAAACTTTACCCGCGACGCTCGAGACACTGATCGATTTCGCCCGGGCGGATCTGCTCCGGCTGGCGGCCGCGGTGGTCCTGTCTTTCCCGATCTCGTGGGATCGGGAGCGGCATACGCACATCATGGGCATGAGGACCTTCAGTCTCGTCGCGGTCGGCGCCTGCGCCTACGTTCTGGTCGTCGACCACTTCGTCCCGCCGGACGCGTACGACGCCAGGGCCCGCGTCATGCAGGGCCTCCTGTCGGGCATCGGCTTTCTCGGGGCCGGGGCAATACTGAAGAGGAGCGACGAGGTGCGCGGCACGGCCACGGCGGCGTCGATCTGGCTTACCGGCGCTCTCGGCGCCGCGGTCGGCCACGGACAGTACCTGCTGGCGGGCGCGCTGAGCATCACCGCATACCTCGTGCTGAAGGTCATGTCGGCGCTGCAGCAGCGGCATCAGCGAGCGCGCGCTCATCCGCACGACAAGGACTGAGCCGGCGCCCGGGCCCCGTACCCGGCGCCCATGAAGGAAGGAGCCCCGAAGGGCTCCTTCCGAGCCGACCGGCTTCTTGCGACGCGCGGCCGGGTTTGCGCCTCAACGCAGGGCGACGTCCGTGTCCCGGTCCTCGCCGTTCAGCTCTTCGCTCGGCCAGAACTTCATCCCTGTCAGGTCGACCTGGGCGATCAGGCCGGCGTCGGTCAGCCGATAGAGCTGCACGCCTTCGGTGATCGCCTCAGACGCCGCGCCCTCTTCTCCGGCCGCCGCCTGTGCAGACGCACCCGCCTCCCATTCGCCCTGGACGAACTCGTCGTAGCGCTGCTCGTCCTCGAAGACCAGCACGAGCTTGTAGTTCTCGCCGCCCGCGCCGAGGCCGATGCCCGCGCCGCCGACGTGCATGAAGGTCTGCTCATCCGTCTCCTTGACCTCGGCAACGCCGGTCCCGCCGGCGCCGGTCACGATGAGCCCGGCCTTGGTCGTGTCGAAGACGGCCCAGCCGTATGCCTCGTCGAGCTTCTTCGCCGCTTCCGGGTCCTCCGAACGCAGCTGCTCGATCGCGCGGTCGGCCATCTGCTCGAGCTCCATCCGCTCGTCGGAAAGCTCCTGCCGGTCCTCGACCGCCTCGGCGACTTCCTCGGGGTCCGGCGCGTCGTCACCGATACCGCGGCTCTCGAGCACATCCGTGTCGTTGCCGCGGGCGATGTCGACGTCATGCTCGACGCCGTGCTCTTCCTGCAGGACGGGCTCGTCGTGCTCCTGGTCCTGCGCCCACGCAGCGCCGCAAGCGAGAGCGATCGCCGCCGCAAGTGCCGTATATCGAGTCCTGTTTCGCATCCTTTTCTCCTCTTGCCTTCCGTTTCGGCCCACTACAAGCAACCGGCGTGCCAGGCCCGGCTGCGTTGAACTAACGATTGAAAATTCAACGACTTGAGGCATTTCCGGCACTCCCTGCGCGGCACGCGCGACGCGCTCCGGCCGTCGCCGATCGGATACGCCCGATCGGGCGCGATCCGCGATCCCGCGCAGAGAAGCGATTTGCCGCGTGTATCGGAACGCCGACAGGTCCGACGAGCGGAAGCGCGGCTCGCGACTGCCCCAGACTCGGGATCACACCAGCATCCGGAGCAACGCCCGAAACCGTCGGAGGCGACATGGCACGTCGAGTAGCCGGGGCCGCTCGTCTTTCGCCTGCGGCTTCGGCGGCGAACGATCGGCCCGGTACGTTGTCCGCCAGGAGGAGCAGTAGTAATCTTCCCGGCATTCTTCCCTCTCCCGTGTCCGCTCGCCGCCGTGGCCAGGAGGTGCATGATGATTCCGTGGGAATTCAAAGGGCGCGAACTCGTGAACTGCAACTGCGCCTGGGGCTGCCCGTGCCAGTTCAACGCGCTGCCGACCAAAGGCTTCTGCGAGGCAGTCGGTGCTTTTCACATCGACGAGGGCCACTACGGCGACGTGAAGCTCGACGGGCTCACGATGATCACGATCATCCATTGGCCCGGCCCGATCCACGAAGGCCGCGGCCGCTGTCAGCCGATCGTCGACGAGCGCGCGAACGATGCGCAGCGGCAGGCCCTGCTGAAGATCATGTCCGGCGAGGACACCGACCCGTTCGCGACGGTGTTCGCCGTCTTCGCGACGACGTTCGAGGAGGTGTACGAGCCGCTGTTCCGGCCGATCGAGTTCGAAGCGGACGTCGACGGCCGGCGCGGACGCATCAGAGTCGAAGGCCTGGTCGACACGGTCGGCGAGCCGATCCGCAATCCCGTGACCGGCACGGAGCACCGCGCGCGGATCGACCTTCCGAACGGCTTCGAGTACTCGCTGGCCGAGATGGGCAGCGGCACGACGACCACGAAAGGCCGCATCGAGCTGAACCTGAAGGACAGCTACGCGCAGTTCGCTCACCTGCACCTGAACAATCACGGCATCGTCCGCGCCTGACGGGCGCCGGCGGTGTCGATGTCGGAAGCTTCGGGCACGGCTCCCGCGGCTTC
>JAFGNC010000403.1 GCA_016927175.1 Gammaproteobacteria bacterium
CCGGGAGACGCGTCGGATCTTGCGCCGGCACGGCTGCAACACCTGTCTCTCGCCTGGCGCCTGGTCATCGACGGCCGATGGCTCGGGTTCGACGGGCAGAATCACGTCGACCTGCTGGCGGCGCGCTGGGCTCACTTCTGGGGCGTCTACGCCGATCATGCCGGCGGATTCGTGCTGCTCCGCTACGAAGACTTCATGGCGGACAAGCTGCGCGCTATAGACGATCTGGCGCGGGCGCTGAACCTTGCGCCCACGATCGACATCACCGGCCGGCTGGACGTGCAGTTTCAGCCGCGCGGCGACAGGTCCGTGCGCTGGTGCGATTTCTACGGTGCCGCCAATCTGGCGCGCATCGAGCGCGTGTGCCGCATAGGGATGACGGCGTGCGGCTACGGGCCGAGGCCGAGCCGTCGGGCCCGGGCCGTTTCGCAATCGTGACGCGCGGCGTAACCGGCTCGTCCTCCGGCCCCGAGCGGCCAACGGGCGGGCCGCGCTCGGCGGCCCGCCCTGCGCCTCATTTCGGCGTGGGCGGAAGCAGCGCGGGCGGCCGCGGCCGGGATCTGCGTTCGTCGTACGGCCAGACGGCGCCCTGCGTGTCGAACATCAGCATCACGCCCGGGAACGTCCCCCAGACTCCGGTGAAGGGCTCGGATCCGCTGGTCGAAGGCTCTGCCGGGTAGGGCGGCGCGTTCGCCGCTGTGCGCGTGTAGATCGAACGCAGAAATTCATCCCGGAGATAGACGTTCGCCTGCACCGTGAACGTATCGTTGATCCACTCATACCCGCCCATCGGGTCGACGCTGTTGATGCGATACGCCGGCTTGCCCGCGTTCGATGCGTCCTTGGTCCCATAGCGCTCGACTTCGCCGTTGACGTGCCGGTAGTGCAGCGCGATGACGTTCTTCAGACTCTTCGGTCCGCCTGCCGGAGTCAGGTCCCGGAAACCCTCCGACGTCGAGTACTCATAGAGTTCCGGGTCTCCCGCGCGCGCGAAATGGTCGGCCATGACGGCCATGCTGCCCGTCATGATGCCGGAGTACGCCCACCCGAGGCTCGGCACATCCGTGGTCCAGCGCCGGAAGTCCGTGTCGGTGCCGTCCGGAAAAACGGCGAACCTGAGCCACTCCTTGAAATATCGCTTGGCCCTCGCCTGCACGACCGGGTTATCGGTGACAATCGCCGCAGCGGCGGCGAAATTCATCTGCGCCGCATTGCGATTGTTCCAGTACTCGTGGAAGTTGTAGAACTTCCAGCCGTCATAATGCGTCACGCAGGTGCCGATCGTGCAGGTCTGCGTGTGCGGTGAAGTCGTGTAGTCGCCCTCCTCCCGGTTCGGAAAGGCCTTTTCCACAGTCGTATCCACGACCGCGCTCCAGAAGTTCGCCGCGTCGTCGAACCAGGCGTCGAGCGTCGCGCGATCGTCCGCGGAGATACCGCGTCGAATGTAATCGTAGGCGTACAGCAATTTCGTAAGATACGCCGCGATCTCATGGCTGTGCGCGTCGCCGATCGCGGTGTTGCACCAGCGCGGCCCGGAGAAGTCGGTCCCGGGATCGCCCGCCTGCGCGAGCAGAACTTTCAGCACGGCGTCCCTGTAACGGGAGTCGTCCTCGACGAGGCTGACGAAGGCGGCGTCGCGTATCCATTCGCCGCGCGCTCTGCCCGGACGCGCAGGGCTGCCGTCGGGCGACCAGCAGCCGGATGTCTGGCCGCCCCATCTCTCGCGATCGGGGTCGGCAAGAAATTCCTCGGCCTTGCGAGTGATGCGGTCCCAGTCTCCGGGAGAGTTGGTCGACACGTCGCCCGCTGTCTTATAGGGGCCGTTCTCGGCACGGTCACGCCAGATTTCGAGCTCCTGCGTCGTGACGTGCAACCCGAGCCGCTCGGACCAGCCTACCGCCGGCAGAGCGAGCAGCGCGACGGCCGCCAGGAAACGCAGTGGCGATCGAATTCCCTTTCCATCGGTCGACTTCAAACCGGATCCTCCGATCTCGTTTCAGGCAAAGCCGTGCACGGTGGTGCGTGCACAGCGGGCTCGGAGGATGTCATGACGGATTGCCCGCGTCACATTCGCGGCAGAGCGCGCCGGGGGCGCCGGTATGCGGCATCCCCCTGAAGCCGCTCGAGACGTAGGGGATTTACGCAGCTCACGCCGTTCGGCCGGCATGTCTTGCTTTCGCGACAGTGAGCCGTGTCTGCGCGGCACCGGAAAGGCCCTCGAGCCGGAACTGCAACGATTGGCGATAGAACGATTGGCGATAGGGGGAGTATATAGCCCTCGCCGCGGACGGAGCACAGCGGCACCGACACGACCCGCTCGCCGGATGCAATCAGTAGTCGCACCGAGCAACCGTTCACCCGCTGCATCGTGTTCATGCATGGAACGAGGACGATTTGCGATGGACGACCCGGAGCACGGAGGAATCTGCAACTTGGCGACCGACCCATACCCCGAAGACGTGCTGTTGCGGTTCGTCGAACGACTGCCGACGACGATTCGCGACGTCATCCTCGCGCGCTTCTGCATGGCTTTCGGCCGGCTTCAGCCGACCGACAACCAGGACCTGTCCGCCACCTTTCGCTCGATACTGATGACGCCGGCCGGCGAAGCCCGGGCCTATGCCTGTGCTCAGGCGGTGGCCGTCCTCGAGCTGGTCCTGCACGAAGGCAGCGCCTGCAGTCAGGAAGCCCTGGCCCGGGAGCTGGCCGGAACGGCCGGTTCCCGCCGCTTCGAGGGCATCGTTCTCGACGCGCCGCTGGCCCAAAGGCACTGGCACAATGCGCGGGAAGAACTCCTCGCTCTGCGCGCCACTTCGCTCGGCATCGATGCGCTGTGCCGTCTGCTCGCGAACAGGCTCGACGCGTCCGAGCACCGGTCCTCGCGGCACGACCGCGTCTGAGCCGCCGGAGGAAGTTGCGCGCCCTCCCCCGATTCGCTACAAGGGCACTTCCCCGCAGCCGCGGTACCTGCGTACCGGATGGCCCGAAGTGCCACGATGACCGACCCCGCGACCCTCGAGAACCTGCTCGCATGCCCGCGCTGCGACAAAACGCCGCTCATCGGGAGTGACGAGGGCTGGCGCTGCGACGGCTGCAGGGTCGACTTCCCCGTCATCGACGACCTGCCGTGGATGTTCGCCGAGCCCGCCGCCGCGCTCGGGGAATGGCGCGGTCGTCTGCATTTCTCGCTGCGCCGGATCGATCAGCAGCGCCAGCGCCTCGACGCCGCGCTCGACCAGCCGGCACTGCGCGAGCCGACTCGCCGGCGTCTGACGGCGCTGCGCGACGCGACCGCGGACCACGCGGAGCGGCTCTCGGCCCTGCTGAGACCGCTGGATATCGACTCGTTCGGCGCCGCCCCAGAGACCTATCTCGCGCTGAGGACGCGGCTGCCGCCCGATCAGGGGCTTACGACGTATTACCCGAACCTGCACCGCGACTGGGCCTGGGGCGACGAGGAGAACTCCGCCTCGCTCGACATCGTCGCCGATGCGCTCGCGGGGCGCCCGCCGGGCAGCGTGCTGGTGCTCGGCGCCGGCGCCGGCCGGCTCGCGTACGACGTGCACCGCCGGCTCGAGCCCGCCTCGACGGTCGCGCTCGACTTCAACCCGCTGCTGCTCGCGGTCGGACGGCGCGCCGCGCGCGGCGGGAAGGTCGAGCTCTACGAGTTCCCGATCGCGCCGCGCAGCGCCGACGAGCAGGCGGTGCTGCGCACGCTCGCGGCCGATGAGCCCGCCGACGAGCGGCTCCGCTTCGTGCTCGGCGACGTGCACCGGCCGCCGTTCGCGAAAGGCTCGTTCGACACGATCGTGACGCCGTGGCTCGTAGACATCCTGCCCGAACCGCTCGACGCGCTCGCGCGGCGCATCAATCATCTGCTCGGCGCGGGCGGCACATGGGTCAACTTCGGTTCGCTGAGCTTTCACGGCGGCGACCCGGCGCTTCACTACACGATCGAAGAGTGTCGGGCGGTCCTGACCGACCACGGTTTTGCGGAGCCCGCCGTCGGCGAGCGCGAGATGCCTTATATGTGCTCGCCGGCGAGCCGGCACGGCCGTCGCGAGCTGGTCGTAACGTGGCGAAGCGACAAGACGGGCAAGGCAAAGGCGCCGGAGCGCTATCGGGCTCTGCCCGACTGGATCGTGCGCGGCAACGAGCCGATCCCTGTCTCGAAGGAGTTCCAGGCGCAGGCCATGGCGACGCGGATCCACGCGTTCATCATGTCGCTGCTGGATGGCCGCCGCAGCCTGAAAGACGTCGCGAAAGTGCTCGTCGAGCAGCAGCTGATGACACCGCAGGAAGCCGAGCCCGCCGTGCGCACGTTCCTGATCCGCATGTACGACGACAGCCGCCGGCAGACGACGTACTGACCGCGCTGGGACCGCAGACAGGCTGACGGCGGCGCGCCCGAAGCCGTACACTTGTCCCCCCGCTCCTGAAGCCGCCCCCGATGCCTGGCACCACCGAATCCAACCGTATCATCGTGACCGTGATCGGTGCCGACCGCGTCGGCATCATCGCCGGCGTGTCGGCCGTGCTCGCCGACGCCGGCGCAAACATCGTCGACATCTCCCAGACGACGCTGCGCGAGTTCTTCACGATGATCCTGATGGCCGACATGAGCCAGGCGAGCGTCAGCTTCGACGAGCTGAAGCGGCGGCTCGCGACCAAGGGCGAGGAGATGGGCGTGCGAATCGACGCTCAGCACGAAGACGTCTTCAAGTACATGCATCGCGTCTGACCGTGGCCGTCCCCTACTCGCCGCAGGAGATCGTCGAGACCATCCGCATGGTGCAGATGGAAAATCTCGACATCCGCACGATCACGATGGGCGTCAGCCTCAGGGACTGTGCGCACCAGGATCTCGAGACGGCCGCGCAGAAAGCGTACGACAAGATCTGCCGGCTCGCCGGCCGGCTCGTCGCGGTCGGCGACGAGATTGAGCGCGAGTACGGCATCCCGATCGTCAACAAACGCATCTCGGTCACGCCGGTCGCGCTGATCGGCGAAGCCTCGGGCGCCGCGCCCGACCGGTACGTGCGCTTTGCCGAGTATCTCGACCGCGCCGCCGGCGAGGTCGGCGTCAACTTTCTCGGCGGCTACTCGGCGCTCGTGCACAAGGGCGCGACGCCGGGCGACCGGGCGCTGATCGCGTCGATTCCCGAGGCGCTGGCCGTCACCGAGCGGGTCTGCGCCTCCGTCAACGTCGGAACGACCCGCGCCGGCATCAACATGGACGCCGTCGCGGACATGGGGCGGGTCGTCACGGAGGCGGCGCGGCTGACGGCAGATCGCGACGGCATCGGCTGCGCGAAGCTCGTCGCGTTCTGCAATGCCGTCGACGACAACCCGTTCATGGCCGGCGCGTTCCATGGCATCGGCGAGCCGGACTGCGTCGTCAACGTCGGCGTCAGCGGCCCCGGCGTCGTCATGAACGTCGTGCAGCAGGTGCCGGACGCGCCTTTCGGCGAGCTCGCGGCGGCGATCAAGAACACCGCTTTCAAGATCACGCGCATGGGCGAGCTCGTCGGCCGCGCGGCATCGCGCAAGCTCGGCGTGCCTTTCGGCATCGTCGACCTGTCGCTGGCGCCGACGCCGGCCTACGGCGACAGCGTCGCTCGGATACTGGAGGCCATGGGGCTCGAGCGCGTCGGCGCGCACGGCTCGACGGCCGCGCTCGCGCTGCTGAACGACGCCGTCAAGAAGGGCGGTGCAATGGCGTCGGGCTACGTCGGCGGACTGTCCGGCGCGTTCATCCCCGTCTCTGAGGACGCCGGCATGATCGAGGCCGCGTCGATGGGCGCGATCACTTTCGACAAGCTCGAGGCGATGACGGCGGTCTGCTCCGTCGGTCTCGACATGATCGCGGTGCCGGGCGACACGCCCGCCGAGACGATCGCGGCCGTGATCGCGGACGAAGCCGCGATCGGCATGATCAACCGCAAGACGACGGCCGTGCGCCTCGTGCCGGCGCCGGGGAAAGGCGTCGGCGACTTCGTCGAGTTCGGCGGCCTGCTCGGGCGCGCGCCGGTCATGGCGCTGAACCCGCACTCGAGCGCCGCCTTCGTGCGGCGCGGCGGCCGCATCCCGGCACCGCTGCAGGCACTGAACAACTGACGCGCGCTCGCGCGGCGCGCGACCGGAGCTGTTGCATGGCCTGGCTGATACTGCTGCTCGCGGGAATCCTGGAGGTGGGCTGGGCCGTCGGGCTGAAGGTGAGCCACGGCCTGACGCGGCCGTGGCCCGCCGCGGCCACGATCGTCGCGATGATTGCGAGCATGGCGCTGCTCGCGCTCGCCGTGCGCACGCTGCCGCTCGGCACCGCCTACGCGGTGTGGACCGGCATCGGCGCGGTCGGCACGGTCCTGCTCGGCATGGCCCTGTTCGGCGAATCGGCGTCGCCCGTCAGGCTGTTCTGCATCGGGCTGATCCTCGCCGGCATCGTCGGGCTCAGGCTGACCGAGCCCGGCGCCTGAGCCGTACGCGGCTGCGTCAGGCGGGCCCGGCCGCGCTCGTCCCGCTATCGGCCGTCCCGCCATCGGCAGTCCCGCTACCGGCGGCGCCGCTGTCGGCCGTCCCGCCTTCGGCCGTCCCGCTACCGGCCGTCCCGCCTTCGGCCGTCCCGCTACCGGCGGCGCCGCTGTCGGCCGTCCCGGCGGCGCCCTCTACGGGCATCCGTGACGCCAGCCGGATCACGTTGCCGAGCGAGACCAGATGCGCATAGATGCACCCGAGGTAGCCGGCGCGGTGCAGCTCGCCGAGCACTTCGTTGTCCAGCTCCTTGAGCTTTTTCTCGTCGACCATGCGGAAATCCCTCAGAGCGTAAGTCTTCCCGCTGCGGTCCTGGACCTGCATGCTCTGGACGGTCAGCAGCCCGAGCTCGTTCAGGCGCTCGACGAATCGGCGCGTACGCTCGGTCTCGATCAGAAAATCGTTCAGGAACTTCATGATCCGGCTGACCTGCTCGCTCTCCTTGCCCTGCTCGTCGAACAGCGGCGTCCCTTCGCTCTCCGACAGCCCTTCGTAGCTCTCGTCCAGGCAGACGGTGAAGTCGGACGTCTCGCCGGCTCGCGCCAGGATGAACGGATAGCGCCGTACGAAGGCCGGGATGTACATGCCGTCCGCCCAGCGTCCGTCCGCGCCGACGAACAGATTCTCACCGGTGCGCAGCCCGAGCATCGCGAGAGGGCTGGGGTCGTCGCCGCCCGCGAAGACGACCGGGTAGTCTCTCGCCGCCTCGTAGAATTCGACCGCGGTCAGCGGCACATAATGACGGTCCGCGACGAAGCTCACGCCGCCGTCCATGCGAAGCCGCAGCTTCCGGTGACGATCGCGGTTCAGCGGTACCACTTTGTTGTAGAACGACTTGCTGGCCATCTGAGCTCTCTGTTTGGTGTTCCGTGCCGGAGCGTGGGGCGCTTTCTGCAGCGCCCCGCCAGCGCCATTCTAGTCGGAACCGGAGCGGAACGAACCGCTCCCGCCGACGGGCACCACGAACCAGTCCACGTCCGCGCCGCGGAACTCCCGGCCGAGCGCGGTCACGAACTCATCGAGCCGCGTGTCGGCGATCGGCACCTGGAACTGCACGCGCCGCTGCCGACCGCTGACGCTCTCGACGCCTCTGAGCTCCGCCGGGTCCGCGCCGTGCACATCGACCGGGGAGCTGGCGAACGTCCTCACGTCGTCGCGCGCGAGAATCCAGTCGATCAGCGCGCCCTCGAGCGCGCGCGGCACGGACAGCAGGCACATCGACCGGGGCTGCGCCGGCGCGGACGCATCCGCCTCAGAATGCGCCCGCGGCTCACGCGCAGCCTGCGCGTCCGCGGGCGAGGCCCGGCGCTCCGGCTCGTCGCCCGTCACGCCCGCTCCTCCCCGTAACGCCGGTACAGCACGGGCAACAGAATCAACGTCAGCGCCGTCGCCGAGATCAGCCCGCCGACGACGACGATCGCGAGCGGCCGCTGGATCTCCGAGCCCGGCCCGGTCGCGAACAGCAGCGGCACGAGCCCGAAAGCCGCGATCGACGCCGTCATCAGCACGGGCCGAAGCCGGCGTTTCGCGCCTTCGAGGACCGTCTCGTCGAGGCCGAGTCCCCGCTCCTTCAGCTGGTTGAAATAGCTGACCATGACGACACCGTTCAGCACCGCGATTCCGAGCAGCGCGATGAACCCCACCGACGCGGGCACCGACAGGTACTCGCCCGTCAGCAGCAACCCGAAGACGCCGCCGATCAGCGCAAACGGCACGTTCATCAGCACCAGCGCCGCCTGCCGCAGTGAGCCGAAAGTCGAGAACAACAGCAGGAAGATCAGGCCGATTGCGACCGGCACGACGATCGCGAGCCGCGCGGCGGCCCGCTGCTGATTCTCGAACTCGCCGCCCCATTCGACGTAGTACCCGGGCGGCAGATCGACCTCGTCGGCGACGCGGCGGCGCGCCTCCTCGACGTAGCCCACGAGGTCCCGGCCCGCGACGTTCGTGCGGATCACGGTGAAGCGCTGGCCGCGCTCCCTCGCGACCGAGACGACGCCGTCGATGCGGGACACGTCCGCGACCGTGTCGACGGTCGCGAGCCCCGCGCCGTCCACGTGCAGCGGCATGCCGGCGAGGCTGCGCGCGGAGCCGAGGTCGGCCTCCGCCCGTATCAGCAGCGGCGTCCGGCGTATTCCCTCCTGCACGATGCCGATGTTGAGCCCCTCGATCTGCGCGCGCAGCAGCCGCTGCAGCTCGTCGCCGTCGACGTCGACACGGCCGGCCATCTCGCGGTCGATGTCGAGCGTCAGGTACTGTACTCCGCTGTTGCGGGCGACGAAGACGTCCTCGCTGCCGTCGATTCCGCGCAGCACGCCTTCGATCGCGCTCGCCTGCCGCGCAAGCTCGTCGAGATCCGACCCGAACAGCTTCACCGCGACGTCGCCGCGCACTCCGGTCAGCATCTCCGACGTTCGCATCTCGATCGGTTGCGTGAAGCCGTAAGCGAGGCCGGGGAAGCCGTCGAGGACCTCGCGTATCGCCTCCATCAGCTCGTCCTTGCTCGACATGCGCCACTCGCTGCTCGGCGCCAGCACGAAAAACATGTCGGATTCGTTCAGCCCCATCGGGTCGAGGCCGATCTCGTCGGAACCGACACGGGCGACGATGCGCCGGACCTCCGGCACCTGCTCCAGGATCGCGCGCTCGACCCGCAGGTCCATCGCGACGGACTCGGCCAGCGTGATCGACGGCAGCTTCTCCACCTGCACGATCAGATCCCCTTCGTCCATCGTCGGCATGAAAGTCTTGCCGATGAAGGGGTAAGCGGCCGCCGTCGCGAGCAGCGCGACGGCGGCGACTGCGATGACGCGGTTGCCGTGCGCGAGGCTGCGCTTCAACAGCGGCTCGTACAGCTCGCCGAGCTTGCGCGGCAGCCACGGCTCGCGGCTCGGCACGTGCTTCAGCAGAAAGGACGAGAACACCGGGATCGCCGTCAGAGACAGCAGCAGCGAGGCGCCGAGCGCGAAGCTGATGGTCAGCGCGACCGGCGAGAACAGCCGCCCCTCGAGCCCCTGCAGCGAAAGCAGCGGCAGGAACACGATCACGATGATGCCGATGCCGGCCGCGACGGGCACAGAGACTTCGCTCACCGCGCGGTAGATCACGTGCAGGCGCGGCAGCCGCCGCGCCGAGCCGTCCTGCGTCAGATGCGTTTCGATGTTCTCGACGACGACCACGGCCGCGTCGACCAGCATGCCGATCGCGATCGCGAGGCCGCCGAGGCTCATCAGGTTCGCCGACATGTCGAAGCGGCGCATCAGCAGGAAAGTCGCGAGCGCGGCAAGCGGCAGCACCAAGGCGACGGTCAGCGCGGCACGCACGTTGCCGAGGAACAGCACGAGCAGAATCAGAACCAGCACGACGGCCTCGAGCAGTGCCGTCGACACGGTGCCGACAGCCCGCGAGACGAGGTTGCCGCGGTCGTAAAAGACGTTGACCTCGACGCCTTCCGGCAGCGCCGAGGCTATCTCCTCGAGCTGCGCGCGCACGCCCTCGACGACCGCGCCGGCATTCGCGCCGCGCAGCCCCAGGACGAGACCCTGCACCGCCTCCGCCTCGCCGTTCTGCGTCACCGCGCCGTACCGCGTGATCGCGCCGATCCGCACGTCCGCGACGTCCTCGACGCGGATCGGGATGCCGCCGCTGCTGCCGACGACGATGCCCGCGAGATCCTCCA
>JAFGNC010000404.1 GCA_016927175.1 Gammaproteobacteria bacterium
GAGCCCGCCGCTTCGTTGCAGCTGATCGACGTACGCCCTCGCCACGACCGGCTCGGCCGGCCACGTGACGCGGAACTGCTGCTGCGGGTTGAGGATCCGTCCCTGGTCGGCGACGGCTGCCGCGGCGATCTCGTTCTCGCTCAGAAAGTCGCTCGGCGCCAGCGAGAACACGTCGACGCCGCGGACGATCTCGGTGGCGTAGACCTTCCCTCGATACCAGTAGGACGACCAGTACCCGCCGACGATCAGCTCTTCTTCATCGACGGGGCCGCGGTCGAAGTACGCGATCTCGACGGGGTTGGCCGAATCCGTAAAGTCGACCACCGATATGCCGCCCTGGTACCAGGATTGAACCATGATGTCGCGGCCCGGCACGGGGACGATCGAGCCGTTGTGGGCGACGCAGTTCTCCGCGTCGACCTGCGGCGCCGGCATCTTGTAGTGGCTGCGGAACTCGAGCTTTCCGCCGACGATGTCGTAGATCGCGTCCGCGCCCCAGTCGAGGGGGTCGTGGGCGCGGCAGCGCGGGCGTGTACCGCCGCCCCACTCGTCCGTGAACACGACCTTGGTCCCTTCATTGTTGAACGTCGCGGAGTGCCAGTAGGCAAAGCCCGGATCGACGACGGCGTCGATGCGTGCGGGATGCAAAGGATCGGCGATGTCGAACAGGATGCCGTTGCCCGAGCACGCGCCGGCCGCGATTTCGAGCTCGGGGAAAACCGTGATGTCGTGACACTGGTCCGTCGCTCTCGTCTCCTGCGTGTCGTCGCCATGGTCACCGCCCCGCCAGAGGCCGCCGAGGATCCCCGTCTCCGGATCGGCGAACACGGCCGGGCTGTCGACGATGCTCGCCTTCGAAGGCTCGTCGACCGGAATCTCGACGACGTCGATGCGGAAGAGGGCCGTGCGCGTATCGCCGGGCACGTCTCCGATGCAGCCCTCGAGCTCCTCCTCGTCACGCACCGTAGAAGTGCCCGAGTTGTACACGACGATCCTGCCGTCGCGGGCGGAAACGACCGAATGCGTATGAGAGCCGCGGCAGGTCTGCACCTGCCCCACTTGCACGGGCCGCGTCAGATCGCTGATGTCGAAGATGCGCAGGCCCCGAAACCGCTCGGCGCTCTCCTCGTCACCGACGCCGTCCAGCCCGCAGTCGATCCGGCCGCGCGTCTGCTCCACGGACATGATCAGCAGATTCCCCACGATGGAAACGTCGCCCTGGCCGCCCGGACAAACGATCGATGCCGTCAGCTCCGGCACGCCGTCTTCGCCCAGGCGATAGACGTTGAAGCCGTGGTAGCTGCCGACCACCATCACATCGTCGCGAAACGCCATGTCCGTGTTGGCGAAGCTCAGGAGCGGCGATCTGTCGCCGCCGCCGGCGTTGTCGTCGTCCCCGCCGGTCTCGACGTTGCCGTCGGCCTCGCCGGTCCGTTCGATCTCGTCGGTCCGTTCGGTCTCGTCGTTGCCGTCGTTGTCGTCGTGCTCGTGCTCGTCGTGCCTCCCGACGTTCTCCTCGTTCCCCTCGTTGTCGGCTCGTGCGTCGGGGCCGGCATCCTTCGGGGCCTTGTCGGCAAGCTCGGCCAGACGTTTCGGAGGCAGCCCGGCCGGGTTCGCGGGATCGTAGAAACCCGGCGGCTTCGGCAGCGACGCCACGAGCTCCATGTTCATGATCGCCTGCCCCGCATCGTCGAACCCGGCCTTCAGGCCCGCGCGGGGATCCGCCGAGATGCCGACCAGCAGCGCATTCATGCGCTCGATCTCCGCGGTCTGGTCGTTGGTGACGTCGGTCGTGAACTCGAACAGCCCAGGCTCGTAGGCCGAGCCGGGCTGTTCCAGCAGCGCCTCGACCATCGTCACCGCGCCCTCGTGGTGCGCAATCATGAGCTCGAGGAACAACCGATCGAACTGCGTTGCGGTGGACGCCGCGAGCGCGGCCATCTGCTCGGGCGACGCGATGCCCGCCATCCGGTGGCTCGTGCGCATCGCGCCGCGCGCCGTCGGCTCCGGAACGTCCTCGCCGCGTTCGCTGAGCCAGCTCTGCATGAACGCGATCTCGTCATCCTGCGAGGCGTCGATGCGCGCGGCCACGTCGCGCAGCTCCTGCCGGTTCGTCCGATCCGCCACGAGCGCGGCCATGTCGATGGCCTGACGGTGGTGCACGATCATGTCCTGCAGGAACTGCACGTCCGCGCGCGTGTAGGTCGAATCGGCCAGCTCGATCGCGGCCTCTGCGCTGAGGAGCCGCGCCTGCTCGCCCGGCGCGCCCGGCTGAACGATCGGCGCCTGGGCAAGGCTCGCGGCCGCCGCGCTCAACAATGAGACGGTGCACACCCCGCGCGCCGGCCCCGCGACGAGATCCGGAACGGAGCGTGCGAGCTTGCTCCTGCTCGCTCGCGGTCTCAGTCTCGGGCTCGAGCTCGTTCTCGCCATCGGCGACATCCTGCCTTCGGCGCCAAGCCGGAGTGGCCAAGACTAGCGCAATTGCCCGCCATCGCGCATCGCGGAGGCCGCTCCGGCAGGATGCCCTCGACCCGCTCGCACCCGGCCGAGAGCCAAGGCGGCTCGAAGGTGCGGTTTCGGGGAGAAGCCCCGGCGACGTGTCAGATCCCGAAGAGAAGAACCACCAGCACGATCATGACGACGCTCGCGCACGTCGACCTGAACAGGTTCCATCTGTTCCAGCGGCCCTCGAAGTCCTCCCGCGCGCGCCGTCGCGCCGAGTCGTCCATCGTGCCGACGTCCGTCCTCTGGATCCGCTCGTTGAGCGGAATGTTGACGGTGAACGTCGGCAACTGCACGCACAGGGCGTAGACGGCGGCCGCGGCGATGACCAGCAGGCGATCGACGCCGGTCAGCACAAAGACGCCGATCGCAGTGGCCGCGAGCAGCGCCAGCAGCGATCCGATCCACACGAACACGAACAGCGGCTGGCCGTTCTGGATCACGCCGTCGATGACCTGGAACGCGCGGATGAAGCCCCCATCGTCCAGCTTGCCGATGCCCGGCATCACCACGACCGCGAAGGCAAACAGAAAACCGGCTACGAGCGAGCACAGAATTACCGCCAGAATCAGCGCAACGTCGAAGATCATCGCAGCCCCCGCAGCACACTTGTCATCGGCCGGCCATGACTCATTGAAGTTATGGAGGCCGCCGGAGCGGCCATGCCTTGCACGAGGGCGGGAACGCCGGCCGGCTCACACCGCGCGGCGTTCCGCTCCCGCCTACTCCGACGGTTCCGCCTCCAGCGGGCGAACCTCGCACTCGCCTTCGAACGAGGGCCAGTGGATACGGTGCACGTCCATGAAACGTTCCGCCATATCGAGCGCCTCTTCGTAGGTGTCGTACTGGACGAGCGCATAGCCGCCGACCACTTCCTTCGTCTCGGTGAACGGGCCGTCATGCTTCGTGATCTTGCCTCCGGAGAGGCGCACGCGCTTGCCCCTGGCCGTAGGCTGCAACCCGGCGGTATCGATCAGGGCGCCGCTCTTCATGCCCTCCTCGACGAACTTGCCCATGGCTTCGAACAGCGACTGCGGTACATCTTCCATGGTGAAGTTCTCGGCGTGCTTGATGAACATCATGAACCGCATCTGATTGCTCCTTCGGCTGTGACGGTGGATTCCGACGAGTAGTCGAGCGGCGTCACGCGTGATCGACAGACCGGTTATCGGCTCCAGTTCAGGGGCCGATGCCGACCCAGTGCGGCTCGCCGAAATCGGCAAGCGACGAGCCCACGGCCGCGCGCGCCACGCACACACACTTCTCGTCGAACGCGAACGACTCGCAGACCCGCATGGCCGCTGACGGGCAGGGCGCATCCCGCAGGGCCGCCGGCGACGGCGCCGTCAGGCCGGTGCAGCCGGGCAGCGCCAGAGCGGCGACGCCGGTGGCGGCGGCGACGAGCACAACACGAACGTTCGTGCTCTTTTTCACGTATTGAAGGTGCATTGCGTTCTCCCGGGCATGTTTGCGGAGTGGATTAAGCGGCCGCGGATGCGACCAGACGTCGAAAGGCGGTGGCGGCGCGGTCGGCCGCTTTGCGGTCGTCGAGCAGGCGGTAGGCGAAGTTGAAGCCGAGCCCGATCGCATGGAACTCGAACGCGAACTGTGCGGTGTCGAGGTCGCCGCGGAGCTGATTCTGAGCGACGGCCTTGGCCGCGATGCGCGCAATGCAGTCGAACCAGGCCCTCTCCTGCTCTGCCAGATAGTCGCGCAGGTCGCCGGGCTGGTCGTCGAGCTCGAACGCTGCGGCGAGCAGCGGGCAGCCGCCCGTCTTGTCGTCCGCGGCGGCCCATTCGATCCAGCCGGTGAACAGGCGCTCGAGCCGGTCGATGCCGCTCGCCTCGCCCAGCGCCGGAAGGATCACCTTCACCCGAAAGTCCTCGACGACGGCCTCCAGCACCGCGCGCTGCAGCGCTTCCTTGGAGCCGAAGTGGCCGAAAAGGCCGCTCTTCGAGAGGCCCGTCAGCTCCGCGAGCCGGCCGATGCTGAGGCCCTCGAGTCCGTTGACGCTGGCGACGGTGACGGCCTGGCGCAGGATGGCGGCTTTGGTGGCTTCGCCCTTGCTCATGCCCTCAGGATACGAACGTTCGTGCTGTTTTTCAATCCCGGATCGCAGGTGAAGGGCTCGAGGTCGTGTTGACGA
>JAFGNC010000405.1 GCA_016927175.1 Gammaproteobacteria bacterium
GCCGGCTTGCCGACGACGTCCTTGTTCAGGTGCCCGTCCGGGAACACGACGTCGCGCAGCTTCTGGATCTCCGCCTCGTCCTCGGTGAACCAGACCTTGCCGGTGGCCGCAAAGGCCGCGACCGTGTCCTTGTACGCCTCCTGCGGCGTCAGCACGAACTGCTCGTGCGAGCAGATGATGCCGTTGTCGAACGCGGCGCCGGCCACGATCTTCTCGACGGCCTCCTTCAGGTCCACGCCGCGGTCGATGATGACCGGCACGTTGCCGGCGCCGACGCCGTAGGACGGCTTGCCGGACGAGTACGCGGACTTGACCATCGCACCGCCGCCCGTCGCGACGACGACGTCGACGCTCCTCATCAGTTCCTGCGTCTTCTCGACGGAGCCGTTCTCGACCATCTGCACGAGATTCCTCGGCCCGCCGTGCGATTCGACGATCCGCTGGAACTCGTCCGTCAGATGCTTCGTGCACTTCTGCGCCTTCGGATGCGGCGCGAAAATCACGGCGTTGCCGGCCTTCAGGGCGAACATGCCGTTACACATCGGCGTCACGATCGGGTTCGTGACCGGCGTGACGGCGCCGACGACGCCCATCGGCTTCGCCACCAGCACGATGTTGCTCTCCGGCTCCTCGCCGATGATGCCCCGCGACTTCTTGTCCTTCAGGTTGTTCCAGATGACGCGGGCTTTGCCCTTGTTTTTCAGGATCTTGTCGTTGTAGTCGCCGATGCCGGTCTCGTCGACGGCCATGCGGGCCAGCATTTCCGCGTTGTCGTAGACGTATTTGCCGATATCGCGGACGATGGCGTCGACCTGCTCCTGAGACATGTTCTCGTATTCAGCCTGAGCGGCACGCGCCTTCGCGACGAGGTCCTGGATCTGCGTATCGGCGCCAACTGCGCGTTCTGGCATGCTCATATCGCTGTTCCTCGAGTAAAAATCCGGGCGAATGAATTCGGACCCCCGAGTATACCAAAGCACCCCCGACCAAGACTTTTCGGGAACCCCGCGCCTAGAATGCCGGACAGCTCGAGCACAGGGGGGCAGCCGGATGTCGGTCACGCGTCGTTTCTTCTTCTGGTTGTGGGTTGCCGCTTCGGCAGCCGCGGCGTCCGCGAACCTGAGCGCGCAGCAGAGCCTGCCGGCGCCGCTGGCCGGCGGTCCGCCCTCCGACGTGCCGGTCGCCGTGCAGATCCTCCGCTGGCACATGCTCGACAACGACGTCAGCGCGCTGACGTTTCGCAGCATGGACAGCCTCTTCACGACGCGCACCGTCGCCCGCAGCGGCCGCGTATGGGCACTGCCGCGCAGCGATCACGCGCTCGATTTCTCGTACTCGTGGCAGGGCGAGATGCTGCCCGCCGGGGAGTTCCTGGAGCGCACGTACACCAACGCCTTGCTGGTCATGAAGGACGGCCGCATCGTCAGCGAGATCTATCGCAACAACAGCGACGAGCGCTCCCGCTTCATCGGCTGGTCGATGACCAAGTCCGTGACGTCCGTGCTGATCGGCTGCGCGCTGGCGGAAGGGCGCATCGATTCCCTGGATACGCCGATCACGCGTTACCTGCCGGAGCTCGAAGGCGGCGGCTACGACGGCGTCTCGATCCGGCACGTCATGCAGATGCGCTCGGGCGTCGATTACGAGGAGCGCTACGACTTCGAGAATCCCGGCGTCGCGGCCGGCAACCATATCGCCGCGCTGGTGCGCAACACGGCGCGCTTCGCGGACGCGGCGCGGACGCTGCCGCGGATCCATGCTCCGGGCGAGCACTTCCAGTACAAGACGATCGATACCGCGGTCCTCGGCTGGCTCGTCGAGCGCGCCGTAGGGAGCAGCGTCGCGGCCTACACGGCCGAGTGTCTGTGGGAGCCGCTCGGCGCCGAAGCGGACGGCTACTACATCATGGACGGCCAGCCCGGCGTCGGGCGGGAGTTCAGCGGCGCCGGCTTCAACGCCACGCTGCGCGACTACGGCCGCTTCGGCCAGATGATGCTCGACGACGGCGTGGCGAACGGCCGGCGGATCGTGTCGGAGGACTGGGTCCGGCAATCCACGCGGCCTTCGGGCGGGGAAGACGCGCGGCGCGGCGGCTACGGCCTGCAGTGGTGGACGATCGGCGGAAGCGACGCCTATGCCGCGATCGGCCTGCAGGGCCAGTACGTCTACGTCGATCCGGCGACGCGAACGGTCGTCGTCAAGCTCAGCTACTTCCCGCCCGGCGACAACAGCGCGCTCGACGGTGAGACTTTCGCCTTCATGGCGGCGGCCTCGGCGTGGCAACCGCGCTGATCTAGAGACCTATGGCGGCGACTGCCATCCTCCTCCGGACGGACCACAGCAGGCACGCTCGGACTGAACCAAAAGAAGGAGAACACAGGAAATGCGCTCACTGTCCCGACTCGTACTGATGGTGGTCGTGGCGTTCCCTATGGGGAGCCTCGCGCAGACGGACCTCGACTCGATTCTCGCGGACTCGTCGCGGCCGCAGGCGGATCGGCAGCGCGACGCCGGCCGGGCGCCGGCGCAGGTCCTCGAGTTCCTCGGGATCGGGCCCGGCGACCGCGTCGCGGACCTGCTCGCGGGCGGCGGGTATTACACGCGCATTCTCGTGCCGCTCGTCGGTGACGGCGGGCGCGTGTATGCCGGCAACA
>JAFGNC010000406.1 GCA_016927175.1 Gammaproteobacteria bacterium
CGGAAGGCTTCGTCGGCGTGAACATCAACTATCGTCTTGCGCCGCAGCACGTGTGGCCCTCGGGCATCGACGACCTGACGGCATTGACGGACTGGCTCGAAGCGAACATCGCCGGCTACGGCGGCGACCCGGGCAGCGTCGTGCTTTGGGGGCATTCCGCGGGCGCGGCTCACGTCGCCGACTATCTCGCGCACGCAGCGACGTCGGGCCGCGAGCCGAAGGTCGCCGGCGCCGTGCTGACGTCGGGCTTTTACGACCTCGGCGACGAGGTCTCGGTGTGGCAGGCCTACTATGGCGACGACGTCTCGACCTACGATGAGCGGTCGTCTCTGCCCGGGCTGCTTCGCAGCGACGTGCCCCTGCTCGTGACCGACGCGGAGCTCGATCCGGAGAATTTCCGGGTCGAAGCGGAGAAGCTGACGACCGCGCGCGCCGAGGCCGGCAAGCCAGTGCGCCGCGTGCATCTGCCGAACCACTCGCATCTGTCGGAAACCTACGCCGTCGGCACCGACGACCGTTCGCTGTCGGAGCCGGTGGCGGCATTCGTCCGCGACGTCGTGCAGTAATCCGGACCGCCGCCGGTAAATATGCGGATCGCGTAATTCAGGCCCTGCCGCGTCTTTCCGGTACCGCTACCGATTGACAGTGCCGCCGCTGCCTCTATGGGATAGAGGAGCGGTCGCGCGTTGGCGCCGCTTCGCTTTTCCGAAGACACGGCGGCTATGGCACAAGAACAAGGTCCACGTTCATCGGGCTCGGCGGCCTCGGCCGAAGCGCCGTCGTCCTCCGGTACGGGTGAAGCCGACAAGCCGCTCGTGCTGATCACGGGTGCGGCCGGCAACCTCGGACGATCGGTCGGCGCGGCGCTCAGCGACGCCTACCGCATCGTCGGCCTCGATCGGGAGTCCGCCGATACGGAGTTTCCGGTCCTCGAGGCCGACCTGACGTCGGACGAATCCACCGAGCGGGCGCTGGCGCGCATCCGTTCCGAGCACGGCGAGCGGATCGCGAGCGTGATCCACCTGATCGCGTATTTCGACTTCACGGGCGAGCCGAATCCGCTCTACCAGAGCGTCAACGTCGACGGCACCCGGCGCCTGCTGCGCGGCCTCGAACGATTTCACGTCGAGCAGTTCGTCTACGCGAGCACGATGCTCGTGCACGCGCCGTGCCGGCCGGGCGAGCGCATCGACGAATCGCAGCCCCTCGCGCCGAGCTGGGAGTACCCGAAGTCGAAGGCGGCGGCGGAGGAGGTCATCGCCGCCGAGCACGGCGACATACCTTATGTGCTGCTGCGCTTCGCCGGCGTCTACGACGAGCGGTCCACGGTGCCGACGATGGCGCAGCAGATGGCGCGAATCTACGAGCGCGACTTCGAGAGCTACTTCTATTCCGGCAGCACGCTGGTCGGCCAGTCGATGCTGCACCGGGACGACATGCTCGACGCGGTGCGGCGCACGGTGGACCGGCGGCACGAGCTGCCCCCGAAGTCGGAGATCCTGATCGGCGAGCCGGACCCGGTCGGATACGACGCGCTGCAGGACGAGCTCGGCTACCTGATCCACGGCGTCGAGGACTGGCCGACGCTGCGGATGCCGAAGCGGCTGGCAGCGGCCGGCGTGTGGGCCCAGGACAAGCTCGAGCCCGTGATTCCGGACGCGATCGACCAGGGCGAAGGCTCGACGGTGAAGCCGTTCATGGTCCGCATGGGCGACGATCACTATGCGCTCGACATCGGCCGCGCGCGCGAGCTGCTCGGCTGGGAACCCCGACATCGCCTGAAGGACGACCTTCCCGACATGGTCGCGACGCTGAAGCGCGATCCCGCGGCGTGGTATCGCGCGCACAAGCTGACGCCGCCGGCGTGGATCGCCGAGGCCGCGGAGCTCGGCGAGCGCACCGGCGATCTGGCGCAGCGTTACGCCGCCGTCGTCAGGCGCGAACTGCGCTCGAGCCGCTGGGCGCACCTCGCGAACATGGCACTCGGCACGTGGCTGCTGACCCAGCCGCCGCTGATCGGCGTCGAAAATCCGATGCTGGCGTGGACGGAGGTCGTGCTCGGCGCGGCGCTGATCGTGTTCGCGTCGCTGTCGCTGTCCTGGCGGTGGCAATGGGCCCGCTGGATCTGCGCCGGCATCGGCGCGCTGGTGATGGCCGCGCCGTTCCTGCTGTGGACGACGAATGCGGCAGCCTACCTTTCGGACACGCTGGTCGGCGCGCTCGTTTTCGGCTTCGCCGTCGGCACGAAGCCCGACATCGGGCCGACTCCTCTCGCGGCGCTGACGGGCCCCGAGGTGCCGCCCGGCTGGACCTACAACCCCTCGACGTGGACGCAGCGCCTGCCGATCATCTTCCTGGCGCTGGTCGGCCTGTACGTGTCGCGCTACCTGGCCGCCTATCAGCTCGGGCACGTCGAGACGGTGTGGGAGCCGTTCTTCGCCGGCGATCCGGCGGATCCGCGCAACGGCACCGAGGAGATCATCACGTCGTACGTGTCGGAGGCGTGGCCGGTGTCCGACGCCGCCGTCGGCGGCTACACGTACGTGCTGGAGGTCCTGACGGGCATCGTCGGATCCCGCATGCGCTGGCGCACGATGCCGTGGCTCGTCGTGCTGTTCGGCCTGATGATCGCGCCGCTCGGCATCGTTTCGATCTTCTTCATCATCATCCAGCCGATTCTGATCGGCACCTGGAGCACACTCGCGCTGATCGGCGCCGCCGCGATGCTCGTGCAGATCCCTTACTCGCTCGACGAGCTGCTTGCGGCGCTGCAGTTCGTGCGCCGACGAATGCGGGCCGGCCAGAACGGGCTGCGCGTCTTCCTGTTCGGCGACACGGACGACGTTCCCGCCGGCGGGCCGGAGCGAACGGCGGACGAGCTGGCGCAGCGGCCCGGAGTGCTGATCAAGGACATGCTTGCGGGCGGTGTGAACCTGCCGTGGAATCTCGTCGTCGCGGCGCTGATCGGCCTGTCTCTGCTGTTCACGCGCCTGACGGTCGGCGCGGACGGCGACCTGGCGCATGCGCATCATCTGATCGGGGCCCTGGTTCTGACGGTGACGTCGATCGCGGCCGCCGAGGTCACGCGAGCCGCCCGTTATCTGAATGTGCCGCTCGGTGCGGCCCTCGTCCTCGTGCCGTTGATTTATCCCGGCGACGCGCTCGCGATTGCCGTCAGTGTCGCCAGCGGGCTCGCGATCGCCGCATTGAGCTTGCGCCGCGGACCGATCCGCGGACGTTACGCCGGCTGGGAACGCTGGATCCGATAGCTGCACACCGGCCGCACACCAGAATATGCAACCGCTCGGCGCATGGCATACAGCTTGCAACCCGTGAGGCCTTATTTGGAGGTCATCACGTGGAGAGAAGCATGAACAGGTTTACGTATACGGGTTGTCTTATTGCAGTCGCGTTCGGCGGATACGGCAGCGCCGCATACGCCCAGCAGGAGTCTTGTCAGCAGCAAGTCCAACAGTTGCAAAGCGAAATGCAACAACGTGAGTTGGATGCCCAGACGCAACAGCAGGTCGAGGACCTGTTGAGCAACGCGGAAGCGGCCGGCGGCCAGGAGTGCCAGAGCATCGTCATGGAAGCGCGCCAGCAACTCGACAGCGCGCAGTCGCAGCAGTCTCCGCAGGTCGTGCGGACGGCACCGGAAAGCGCGCAGCAGCCGGCAGCTGAGCAGAGCCAGGCCGGTCAGCAGCAGCGCCAGGCGGCGCAGGGCCCCGAGGGCACCGAGGTCGAGGTGCAGCAGCAACCGGCCGACGTGGACGTTCAGACGCCGGCGCCGCAAGTCACGGTCGAGCAGCGCCAGCCGCGGGTCACGGTCCGACAGCCGGAACCCGAAGTGACCGTGCAGCAGGCCGAGCCGGAGGTTTCGGTACAGCAGGCCGAGCCGCAGGTCGAGGTCAGCCAGGCGGAGCCGCAGGTCGAGGTCGAGCAGGCCGAAGGCGCGGACGTGCGTGTCGTGCAGCCGGAAGATCAGCAGCAGAGCGCCCGAACCGAGGCGGAGTCGCAGCCGGAGCTCGAGTACCAGGCGGGCGGAGAGATCACTGAGAGCGACGTATCCCAGCTCGTCGGTCAGACCGTGCAGACGCGTGACGGCGAAGACGTGGGCGAGATCACCGGCGTCGCCCGCTCGCTGGCGGACCAGCAGCTCCACGCGCTGGTCGACGTCGGCGGCTTTCTCGGCATCGGCGAGCGCACGGTGTCGATACCGCTCGAGCGCGCACAGCTCGATCAGGACGGAAACGTCATGACGCAGATGTCGCGGCAGGAGATCGAGCAGATGCAGGAGTACGATCCGACGCAGTACGCGTCGATCGAGGAAGGAGAAGACCAGCGAATCCTGCGTTGAGGCGAATAACTCTCTGCCGCAAGAGCTGCGGAACGGCGCCCGGGAAGGGCGCCGTTTCGCGTTTGCGGGGCACTGATCACGGCAAGACTACGCCCATGACTCGAGGCTACCGATAGAACGATGGCGACGACGATCAACGGCCCGACCCGCGCACCGAACGGCGCCGCGAAGGACATCCGGCAGCTGTCGATAGATACGATACGCGTGCTCGCGATGGACGCCGTGCAGCAGGCGAACGCGGGCCATCCCGGTACGGCGATGGCGCTCGCGCCGGCGGCTTACGTGCTGTACCGCGACATCATGCGTGTCAGCCCCTCGAACCCTGACTGGCCGGGGCGCGACCGCTTCGTGCTGTCGGCGGGGCACGCCTGCATCCTGCAGTACGTGACGCTGCACCTGGCGGGGTACGACCTGCCGCTCGCCGAGCTTAAGCGTTTCCGCCAGTGGGAGTCGCTGACCCCCGGCCATCCCGAGCACTTCCTGACTCCGGGAGTGGAGACGACCACGGGGCCGCTTGGCCAGGGGTTCGCCAACGCCGTGGGCATGGCCATGGCGGAGCGCGTGCTCGCGCAGCGCTTCAACCGGCCGGGCATCGACGTCATCGGGCATCACGTCTACGTGATCGCTTCGGACGGAGATCTGATGGAGGGCGTCTCGCAGGAGGCCGCCTCGCTGGCGGGCGCCTTCGGGCTCGGCAAGCTGATCGTGCTGTACGACGACAATCGCATCACGATCGACGGCACGACCGCGCTGTCGTGGGACCACGAGGACAAGGACAAGCGCTTCGACGCGCACGGATGGCACGTGCAGAGCGTTGCCGACGTCAACGACGCCGACGGTCTGCGTGCCGCGATCGAAGCGGCGCGTCACGAGACGCGCAAGCCTTCCCTGATCCGCGTGCGCAGCCACATCGCATGGCCCGCGCCGAACGCGCGCGACACCGCCAGCGCGCACGGCGCGCCGCTCGGCGCCGACGAGGTCGCCGCGACGAAGCAGATCCTCGGCTTCGACCCGGACGAGCGCTTCGTCGTGCCGCCGGGTGTCGCCGAGCACATGAGCCGCGTCGACGACGGCCGGGAGCTCGAAGCCGACTGGCGTCGCCGGCTCGATGCATGGCGAGCGGAGTTTCCCTCGCTCGCCGAGGAATGGGAGCGGGTCGAGAGCGGACACCCGGCCCCGGGCTGGACCGACGCGCTGCCGCGGTTCGAGCCCGGCGGCAAGTCCGGCATCGCGACGCGGGCGGCGGGCGGCAAGGTGCTGCGGGCACTGCAGCCGTTCGCGCCGACGATGATCGGCGGCGCGGCGGACCTGGTCGAGTCGACGAAGACGGAGTTCGAAGGCGCCGGCCGTTTCGCGCGCCGTTATGCGGGGCGCAACGTGCCTTTCGGAGTGCGCGAGCATGCGATGGGCGCAATCGTGAACGGTCTCGCGCTGCACGGCGGCATCGTCAAGCCTTTCGGATCGACGTTCCTGGTCTTCAGCGACTACATGCGCCCGTCGATCCGGTTGTCCGCGCTGATGGGGCTGCCGGTCGTGTGGGTTTTCACGCACGACAGCGTCGGGCTCGGCGAGGACGGGCCGACGCATCAGCCGGTCGAGCAGACGATGTCCCTGCGCGCGATACCGAACCTGTGGGTCGTGCGCCCGGCCGACGCGAACGAGACATCGGCCGCGTGGCGGCTTGCGCTCGAGCGCCGGGAAGGGCCGGTCGCGATCCTGCTGACTCGCCAGGCCGTGCCCGTGCTCCGGGAAGCCGTTGACGCGGCTGCCGCGGGCGTCGCGAAAGGCGCCTACGTGCTGTTCGACAGCGGAGCAGCCGAGAGCGGCGCGGACGGCACGGCTGCCGGCCGCGGCAGTGCAGGCGCCGATGCGGATGGCACCGGCACAAGCGGCCGTAGCGCGAAAACAGGCGCCGGGAATGGCGCAACGCCCGATCTCGTCCTGCTCGCGACCGGCTCCGAGGTCTGGGTCGCGCTCGAAGCGGCCAGGGCGCTCGCGACCGACGGCAGGGCCGTGCGTGTCGTGTCGATGCCGTGCTGGGAGGTGTTCGAGCGCCAGCCCGAGGACTATCGCCTGCGCGTGCTGGGACCGGATAATACGCTTCGGCTGTCGGTGGAGGCCGGTGTGTCGCTCGGCTGGCGGCGCTGGGTCGGCGACCGCGGCGAGTCGATCGCGGTCGACCGCTTCGGTGCATCGGCGCCGGGTACGACGGTGCTCGAGAAGCTCGGTTTCTCTGCAGAAGCGGTGCGGCTTCGGGCGCAGGCGCTGCTGGAGCGGGCATGACGCGGAGCCGGCGAAAGAAGCAACGGGAAGGAGGCACGTCATCGACAAAACGCCGTTACAGAAGCTGTCCGAGCTCGGGCAGAGCGTCTGGATCGATTATCTGTCCCGTGACCTGCTGCGCTCGGGCAAGCTCGAACGCATGATGCGCGAGGACGCCGTCGTCGGCGTCACGTCGAACCCGACCATCTTTCAGAAGGCCATCGCCGGGAGCCGAGAGTACGACGAGCAGCTGCGCCGCGCGCGGGCCGAGACGGACGATCCCAAAGAGGTCTTTCTTCGGCTCGCCGCGCAGGACGTCGGTGACGCCTGCGACCTGCTGCGCGGCGTTTACGACCGCGCCGGCGGGCTGCATCGGGACGGGTTCGTGTCGATAGAGGTCGACCCGGGTTTCGCGTACGACACCGAGGCGACGACGGCCGAGGCCGAGCGGCTGCACGCGCTGATCGATCGGCCGAATCTGCTCGTCAAGATTCCGGCGACGAAGCCGGGCCTGCCGGCGATCGAGGACACGATTGCCGCCGGGCGTTCCGTCAACGTCACGCTGATTTTCTCTGTCGAGCGCTACACCGAAGTCGCCGAGGCTTATCTGCGCGGGCTCGAGCGGCTGGTGGCCGATGGCGGCGATCCTCGGCACGTCGCGTCGGTCGCGAGCTTTTTCGTGTCGCGGGTCGATACCGAAACCGATCGCCGGCTCGATGAGATCGGCGGGCACGACCGGCTGAAGGGAAAGCTCGCGGTCGCGAACGCGAGGCTGGCTTACCAGCGGTACAAGACGCTGTTCTCCGGAGAACGCTGGGCGTACCTGGCGTCGAAGGGCGCGACGAGCCAGCGCTGCCTGTGGGCGTCGACGTCCACCAAGAATCCGGCCTACTCGGACGTCATGTACGTCGAGGAGCTGATCGGACCGGAGACCGTTAATACTTTGCCCGAGGAGACGATTCAGGCTTTCCAGGATCATGGAAGGCCGCGACCGAGCCTCGAGGAGGGGATCGAGGCCGCCCGCGAGGTTTTCGAGCGCACGGCCGAGGCCGGCATCGACTACGAAGACGTGACGGCGACGCTCGAGCGCAAGGGCGTCGACTCGTTCGCCGAGTCGTTCGACGCGCTGCTAGACGGCATTCGCGAATCGAGCCGTGAAATGTGACGGTCTTCGTGCACTAGTTCGTTAGCTTTGCTACGCTTTCCGGACGAACCTGTGCCTGATCGGAGGCATCGTCATGGAAGCGCGTGCAGGGGCGCCACTGCAGGATGCGCGCGGCGCACCGGCCTCGCGAATGCTCCCGATCGCGCGTGCCGCTCGGACACTGAGCGGCTGGAGGAAGCGAACCATCGCGGCCGCGCTCGCCGTGCTTGCCGCGCAGGGCGTCGCGGCGCAGCCGGCGCCGGAACGCATCATCTTCGGAGGCGACGCCGAGTACCCGCCGTTCGAGTGGCGTGAGGGTGATTTCGCGGTCGGTTTCTACGTCGACCTCGCGCAGGCGGTTGCGGCGAGCGGTGGCGCCGCCAGCGAGCACCGGCTCGGCGACTGGCCGGACGCGATACGCGCGCTCGAGTCGGGGCGCGTCGACGTCGTCGCGATGTTCGAGTCCGAGGGGCGGGCCGAGCGATTTCTGTTCACGCCGCCGTTTCATTTCGTCAATCACGGCATCTACGGCCGCGCAGGCGCCGACAGCGTCTCGTCGTTGGCGGATCTGCGCGGCCGGGTCGCCGTCGAAGAGCTGTCTTACGCGCACGAACGGATCCCGCAGGAAGGCCTTGCCGTAGAGCTCGTGCTGACGGGGACGACCGCGGGCGCGCTGCGTGCGGTAGAGGCGGGGCGCGCCGACTACGCGGTCCTCGCGGCGCCGGCCGCGCGTTATCTGATCAGCGAACGCCGGATGTCTCTGCAGGAGCTCGGGTCTCAGTTCTGGCCGACCGGCTACGTTTTCGCCGTGCGCAAGGATCGGCCGGAGCTCGCGCAATGGCTGGACCTCAACCTGCGCAACGTCCTTCGCAGCGGCGAGTACCGGCGGATCCTCGGGCGCTGGGAGCCGCGTCTCGGACCTTCGGCGGAGCCGCTGCGCCTGCAGCCTGTGGCGCTCGGGCTGTTGCTCACGGGCCTCGTCGCGCTCGCCGCCGGCTGGATCCGCAGCGCGCTGGGGCGCCGCGCGGATGCGGGCGTCGCACGGGCGGCTGCGGGCGGCGACGGTGCGACGGACGAGCGCATTACGTGGGCGCAGGATCATGACGTCTACACGCAGCTGCCGCGGCTGCATCGATTTCTGGAGCGGGTGGACCAGCTGATCGCATCGGCCGCGGCCGAGGGCGGGCAACCGATGCAGCTTCTGGCGATCCACCCGTCAGATCTCGAGCTGACGATTCGCACGCTCGGGCACCGAGCGGGGATCGATGCGGTGCGCGGGCTCGCCGAAAGGCTGCGGGAGATGAACTTTCCCGCGTGCGGACAGAGCGGACGGGACGTGTTCTTCGTCTTCGGAGACAAGACACAGGTCGACGCTACGCTGCGCAAGATCGTGTCGCCCGTCGACACGCTGGTCGTCAGCGCGGATGTGGGGCCGCTGCTGGTGATCGGCAGCGCTCGCTGGCCGCAGGACGGTGAGGACGCGAGCGAGCTGCTGCGGCGGGCGGAGACCGCGCTTTCCGCTGCGATCAGCCGCCGCGAGAGCTGGATCGAGTACCGCCCGTCGATGGAGCCCGACTCGTGCGATCTGGAGCTGCTCAAGGCATTCCGGGAGCGTGCGGCGGAAGGCATGTATCCGGTCTTTCAGCCGCAGATCGACGTGCGGACCGGCGAGGTCGTCGGCGCAGAGACGCTGGCGCGCTGGGATGCGCCCGGGATCGGCCCGGTGTCTCCGCAGAAGTTCATCCCGCTGCTCGAGGAAGCCAATCTGATCCGGCACGTCACGAGCCGCATGATCACGGAGACGGTGCGCGTCGCGGCGGAGCTGCGGCGCCGCGGCTGCCCGTGCCCGATCAGCGTCAACGTCGCCGTATCGGACCTGCTCGGCGACAAGACGCGGCAGACGATCTTCAAGGCCCTGCGCCGTCACGGCGGCGTGCCCGCGGATCTGAAGCTGGAGCTGACGGAAACGAGCGTCTCCGACAGCGCCGAGACCGTACGCTGGGTCATGACGCGGCTGCGCGAGAGCGGCATCCGTGTCTCGATAGACGATTTCGGTACCGGCTACTCCTCGCTGGCTTATCTCAGCGACTTTCCGATTCACGAGATCAAGATCGACCGGTCCTTCGTCAGCGGCATCCTGGACAAGCCGCAGAACCGCAGCATCGTGCGCTCGACGATCGAGATGGCGCACTCGCTCGGGCTCGTCGTCGTCGCGGAGGGGGTGGAAAGCCGCGAGGCCCTGGCCGTGCTGCGGGAAGAGAACTGCGACAGGGCGCAGGGCTTCCTGCTGTCGAGACCGCTGCCGGAGGACGAGTTCGTCGCGTTCGTCGAGGCCGCGGCCGGGGGCGCCGCGGCGGCCGGGGCCGGGGATGCGTGACCCCGCGCAGGCCGCTCTGACGCAGTCGTCCTTCGGCGGTGGGCCTCTTCGGCGACTGGCATAACGTCGGGAAGCGTAAGGAAGTCCCCTAATCACGACCGAGCGTGACGCGGGTCACGCGGCGCCGGCGCCGCCGCCCATATCGTGCGGCGGCCGGGCGGGGGCAGGTGCGACTCGCCGAAAGGCGGGGGTGATGGACGAGGACGAGCAGACGGTCCGAGAGAAGCTGATGGCGGCCTGCGATGCGCTGGGGCCTCAGCAGCAGCAGGACCTGATTCATTTCATATGGCTCAGCGCGCACGCGCCGGAGCGTGTGGCGCGCAAAGTTCAGAGACGGCTGCTCGACGAGCTCGAGAGCGCCGACACGAACGACAGGCGGCTCGCGACGGCATTGGGCGAAGCGGTCGCTGCGCTGGCGGAGGCGTTGCGCGAGACCGACAGACGGCCGGCGTGAGACGGGTCAAAAAACGTCCAGGGGGCCGCCCGGCTGCATCAGGAACTCCAGCTCTTCGTCTGAGATGATGCGTGAGGGGAGCAGTACCGCGTATCCGAGGTACCGCCCTAGAATGATCACCGTGACCCAGATCGCAATCGAGCCGAGTGCGAACAGTTGAGCGATGCGGGGCGTGGGTCGGCCCTCGGCACCCCAGACATCGACGCTGCGCCAGATCGTGACGTGGAAAATTGCGGCGTTGATCCCGGCCAGTGCAATGAGTGCCATCTTGACGCCGAATTCCGGAGTATTCAGCCACTTCGGGGCAGCGATACCGAACATGAAAAGACCGGTCAGCACGACGAGCACGAAGGCGATCAGGCCAACCCGCAGCGTCAACCGCGCAAGACCGGACGCGATGAGCTGCCGGCACAGACCGAGCACCCGAAGATCGAGCAGGATGATCGAACCGAAAAACACGCTGGAGCTGGCGAGATGCGCGCCCTCGATCCCGGCTGTCACGAACTGATGTTGCCGCGCCCAATCATAGATCGGCAGCTCGGTCAGGCTGTGCCAGAAGGACATCGAGATCCTCTCATCGATGTGGCTCGGCAGCGGCGTGAAGTGCTGCGGCCGGGCCGCCGCCATGTGCCGCGGCGCAGGGTTCCGTAGTCATGTTCGAGGCTCTGTCGAACTCGTTCCTGGCCGAGCTCATTACCAGCTTTCCTTATCACAAGCTGATCCTCGAGACCATTCATATCGGCGCCGGCATGCTCGCCGTTGGCGCGATCATGGTCTATTGCATCCATCTTCTCGGTTTTTCCGCGAATGTCCCGGTCGAGCGACTCGGCCGTGCGATATTTCGGCTGGCGTGGCCGGCCTTCGCGATCCTGTTTCTCAGCGGAGTGGGGCAGTTCATACCCATAGCCGGCGACGCGCCGGATGCCGGACCGGAACGTTCACCGATCGGCCTTGCCTATCGCTGGTGGTTCCAGCTCAAGATGGCTGCGGTGCTTCTGGCCTCGGCGGCGCTCGTGTGGCTTCA
>JAFGNC010000407.1 GCA_016927175.1 Gammaproteobacteria bacterium
CCGGTCCTGAATCTGCGGGACCGCATGCCCGGCCTCGCCGCGGCGACGGAGAAATCGCTCGGGCTCGCGGCGCGGCGCAGCCTGCCCGCGTGGCGCCGCGACCCTTTCCGGGGCCGTGCGGAGCTCGCGCGGCCCGCGGCGCCGGGCGCGCGCCCCGCACCCGCGCCCGCGCCGCCGCAGGACGCGGCCGGCGCGGCAAAGCCGCCGCGAGTCGTGCTGCTAGCCGACACGTTCAACCGGTACTTCGAGCCCGAGAACCTGCGCGCAGCCGTCGCGGTGCTCGGCGCCGCCGGCTGCGACGTCGACGTCGCGGAGCCGGCCGCCGGCGACGCCAGTCGGCCTCTGTGCTGCGGCAGAACCTATCTCGCGGCCGGCATGATCGAGGAGGCGCGCGCCGAGGCGCGGCGCCTCGTGAATGCGCTGGCGCCCGTCGCCGACGAGGGCGCCGCGATCGTGGGGCTCGAGCCGGCCTGCCTGCTCGGGTTGCGCGACGAGCTGCCCGGGCTGCTGCCGGGAGGGGCGGCTGTCCGCGTCGGCGGGGCGGCGCTGCTGTTCGAGGAGTTCCTGGTCCGGGAACAGCGTGCGGGCCGGCTCCACCTGCCGCTGCGGCCGGCCGCAGGCCGGCGGGCGCTGGTGCACGGCCACTGCCATCAGAAGGCTTTCGGCGCGATGGGCTCGGTCGTCGATGCGCTTCGGCTCGTGCCGGAGCTAGAGGTTTCGACGCTGGCTTCCAGCTGCTGCGGCATGGCCGGCGCCTTCGGCTACGACACGCGCTACATCGATGTGTCGATGCAAATGGCCGAGGCGTCGCTGCTGCCCGCCGTCCGCGCGGCCGGCCCCGACACGCTCGTCGTCGCGGACGGCACGAGCTGCCGCCATCAGATCCGGGACGGGGCCGCGCGCGATGCGCGGCACGTCGCGCGGGTGCTGGCGGACGCGCTGTAAGCTCGCCGCGGTCGGGCACGTCCCGACGGCTACCGCGCCCGGACCCGAGCGCCTACACTTCGTCGCCGCGGTAGCGGCCGCAGGAGGAGATGCCGGCCATGCGGCGCAGCGAGGACAGAATACTGACGACCCACGTGGGCAGCCTGATACGGCCGCCGGAGCTGTACGCGCCGGACCTCGGCGACGAGACACTGCGAGGCGCCGTCGCGGTAATCGTCGCCCGGCAGGTGCAGACCGGGCTCGACGTCGTCAACGACGGAGAGTTCGGCAAGTCCGGCTGGTCCTCCTACGCTCTCGACCGCATCAGCGGCTTCGAGGTCCGCGCGGATCGGCGTAAGGCGCTCGACTGGCTCGGCCGGGACAGAGAGCGTTTCAGCGACTTCTTCGCGCGCGAGATGCCCGAGGCCCTGACCGGGGCACCGACGGAAGCCTGCATCGGACCGATCGAATGGCGCGGCGACGAGAGCATCGGGCGCGACGTCGAGAACCTGCGGCGCGCGGCCGAAGCGGCCGGCGCGGCCGAGGTGTTCATGACGACGGTCGCTCCGGCGAGCACGGCCTACAACGGCGCCAACGAGTATTACGCCACCGACAGGGACTATGTCTTCGCGATCGCCGATGCTCTGCGGCACGAATACCGCGCGATTCATGACGCCGGGTTCGTTGTGCAGGTCGACGATGCGCTGCTCGCGAACATGTACGATCATTTGACGCAGCAGGATCCGAAACGCTATCGCGAGTGGGCCGAGGTTCGTATCGACGCGCTGAATCACGCGCTCGAAGGCATACCGGAAGATCGCATTCGCTATCACGTCTGCTTCGGCAGCTGGCACGTTCCCCACGTCGCCGACGCTCCGCTCGAGGAGATCATCGACTCCGTGCTCGAGGTGAACGCCGGAGCCTATTCGCTCGAGGCGGCGAATCCGCGCCACGAGCACGAGTGGCGCGTATGGGAGAAGCGGCGACTGCCCGAGGGACGCGTGCTGATCCCGGGCGTCGTCACGCACCACACGACGACGGTCGAGCACCCGCGCCTCGTTGCCGACCGGATCGTGCGCTATGCGAAGCTGCTGGGGCGCGAGAACGTCATCGCCGGCACCGACTGCGGCTTCGCGCAGAGCAAGGGCACGGAGCGGGTTCATCCCGCCGTGATGTGGGCGAAGCTCGAGTCGCTGGTCGAGGGCGCCCGTATCGCAACCCGTGAGCTTTGGGGCCGCGGCGCGTGAGCGCACGCGCGGGGCCCGGCGACGATTATCGGATTTTCGCCGGGCGCAGGAGCAGCGGCTCGCGCCGCCTGTCGATCAGCGGCTCCTCAGCGCCTCTATCTTTGCCGCGCTGTCATCGTCATACGGCGCGTACATGACGACGCGCAGCCACGGGCTGCCCTCGGGGACGTAAGAGGTGTGCTCCATCGTGATGCCGCCGAGGTGCGGGTGGCGGACTATGGCCTCGGAACGGCCGACGACCTCGGGGCTGTTCCACAGCCGCCTGAACGCCTCGGAGTCGCGCTCGAGCTCCGCAATCAGCTCCTCGAAGTCCGAATCGCCGGTGAACTGGCTGTAGTCGATGCGGAATTTCGCGAGAACGCGGCGGACCATCGCGTCGTATATCTCCGGCTCGTTGACGTAGCTGTTGTCGTCGACCAGCAGGATCTTCAGCAGATTGCGCCGCTCCGGCGGGAAGCTGTCGTAGTCGCGGAACGTGAGCGAGGCGAGCCGGTTCCAGGCCACGACGTCCCAGCGCGCGGTGATCACGACGGCCGGAATGCCTATCCGCCCCAGCATCCGCCGCAACGCCGGGGTGACCTCCGCGTCGCGCCAGTCGAGCGGCGGAGCCGGCCGGTGCTGAACGAGCGCGAACAGATACTCCCGCTCGTCCTGCGACAGCTGCAGAGTCGAACAGATGCGCTCGAGCACACCGGCGGAGACCTGAATGTCCCGCCCCTGCTCGAGCCAGGTGTACCAGGTGACGCTGACGCCGGCGAGGGCCGCCACGTCCTCGCGGCGCAGGCCGGGCGTCCTGCGCCGGTCGGCGTCCGGAAGCCCGACGTCGCTCGGCGCCACCCGGGCGCGGCAACTCTTCAGGAATTCGCTCAGCTGCTTTTTACGCGCATCCATTCGACAGATTGCAGAAACAGGAAAGGCTGATTATAGGGTTGTGCCGAGGCGCCCGCCCCGCGCAGTGACTTCCGCCCGCGCCCGAGCGCCGCTTGCCCGTCACGGCCCGCCATGACGGCAGTGCGCGATCGCAGACGCCGTGATGCTTCCGACAGAGGCGGAGTTCGCGCACCGCGTCCGAGCAGCAGGCAATTTAGGTGAAGGGCCAGGACCGCACAAGGTTAGCGAATTGTTGTTCCGTCTACTAGCACTCTCGCCACCAGTACTATCCGGCCGGTTGTGCGCCAACAGGTCTTGGGATAGGTTGCGCCGATCACCCAGACGGCGAAGAGACTCTGGGCGTTTGCGAAAGTGTGATCACACGCCGTTGACTGCCGGCAAGGCAGACACGCGCACGGCAAGGACGCCGTAAAAAGATTTGCCTCTTTTTGCTGGTATCCGCGAGGAGAAGACCCGTGAACGTGAACACCGCGCAAGGCCTGACCCTGTCGCTGCTTGCGGGCGCGATCGCTGCCGCCACCGCCCCTGCTCCGGCCGTAGCCCAGCAGGCGACGCTAGAGGAAGTGGTCGTGACGGCCCGACGCCGCGACGAGTCCTTCCAGGACGTTCCCGTCACCATCACCGCCTTCAGCGAGCAGGACATCCGCGATGCCGGAATCGAGCGCCCGCAGGACTTCATCTCGCTGACGCCCAACGTAACGCTGGTGGAGACGCAGAACCAGGGCACGTCGTTCATCACCGTGCGCGGCATCTCGCAGGCGCGCAACAGCGAGCCTTCCGTCGCGGTCATGGTCGACGGCGTGCTGATGTCGAATCCCGCGCAGTTCACGCAGGAACTGTTCGACGTGCAGCAGATCGAGGTGCTGAAGGGCGCTCAAGGCGCCGTCTATGGCCGCAACGCAATCGGCGGGGCCATAGTGATCACGACGAGAGAGCCGGGCGACGATCCCGAAGCCACGTTCCGTCTCGGCTACGACTCGGGCCCCGGGGCCAAGGCGCAGATCATGGGCAACGGCCCGCTCGGCGACTCCGATACGCTGAGCTACCACGCGGCGCTGTCGTACTACGATACCGACGGCTGGATCGAAAATCCGTATCTCGGCGAAGAAGCCGATCCTTTCAAGGACACGTCCGCCCGGCTGCGGCTGCTGTGGGAGCCGAGCGACCGGCTCTCGGCCGATGCGCGCCTGTATTACTCGAAAGTCGAGACGCAGGCGCTGTTCTTCAATATCGTCGGTTTTCCGTCCGCGGTACCGCTCGACGTCAACGACACGAGTCTGCCGGTGCGTGTCAACAACGCCGGCGTGAACGACCGCGATCTCGGCCAGCTCTCGTTCAAGGTCGATTACGATCTCGACGCCGCCACGTTCACGTCGATCACGTCGTTCGACCAGATCGAGGAAATTCTGACGGGCGATCAGTACGACTTCCTGCCCATCCCCGAATCGGCGAACGTGACCGTGTTCGGCCTCGGCGACGACTGGGCGCAGAGTCAGTACCTCGACGTCGACACGTGGAGTCAGGAGTTCCGGTTCACGTCCGACCCGGACGAGCGGCTCCGCTGGATCGCCGGCGCCTACATGATCGGCACGGACCGCTACATCTCGACCGGCAACATCGTCGATCGCGGCCTCGGCGCGATACCGGTCTACCGGACGCCGCGGGGCAACGCGCCTTTCGATCCGTCCATTTATCCGGACAGTTTCCAGACCTCGTTCCTGGCCGACTCGCAGGACAACTTCGCCTGGGCGCTTTTCGGCGAGATCGGCTACGACCTCACGGACCGTCTTGAGCTGTCCTTCGCGCTGCGCTACGACGAGGACACGCGCGAGCAGACGACGCTGAGTCCGCAGCCGTTCCTCGACTTCTGGGGCCTGACGGGCACGACGGGCGAGGTCCGCGAGGAAACCTGGGACGAGGCGCAGCCGCGCCTGACGCTGCGCTTCCAGCCTTCCGACAGCCTGACGCTGTTCGGCGGCTACAGCAAGGGCTTCCGCAGCGGCGGCTTCAATCAGACCGGCGTCGGCGACGCGGCTGCCGCGGCCGGCATCGCCGGCGTGGGCGACCTGTTCGATGCCGAGATCGCCGAAACGCTGGAGTTCGGCCTCAAGAGCCGGCTCGCCGAGGGCCGCGTCAACCTGAACTTCAGCGTGTTCGACACGGAAGCCGAAGGCTCTTACTTCTTCGTGTTCCTGCCATCGACGTCGACGCAGAATCTCGGCAGTCTCGACCAGGTGGACTATCAGGGCTTCGAGCTCGACGTGAGCGCGGCGCTGACCGACTCGCTCGACGTGTTCTTCGGCTACGGCTATACGGACAGCGAGATCAAGGAAGCGGCCGACCCGACGCAGGTCGGCAACCAGGCGCCGCTCGTGTCCGAGGACACGCTGAATGTCGGCCTGCAGTATCGCCGGCCGCTCGGCGGCACCGGGCTCGAAATTTTCCTGCGCACCGACTATCAGCGTATCGGCGACACCTGGTGGGAGCCCGCCAACGTCACGGTCCGCAATCCGGTGAACCTGCTCGACTGGCGCGTGGGCGTCGAAGGCGAGACGTGGTCGGTGGTCGGCTGGCAGCGCAACTTCAACGACGTCCGATATAACGCCGAGTTCTCACCGGGCGGATTCGTATTCAAAGCCAAGCCGCGCCGCTGGGGCATCGACTTCACCAAGCGCTTCTAGGCGGCGCCAAGGCAGGATGCGGCGCGCACAGGCACCCGGCGGCGGGAGCGCCGTGGCCGGCGAATGCGCTCCCCCGCCGCGATCGAGTAACATGAAGGGCCCGTACACGGGCCCTTTTCTTGCATCCGACGCAACGATGAACATCAAGCCCCTGCACCCGATATTCGCAGCCGAGCTCCGCGGCGCGGACCTGCGCGAGCCGCCTTCGGCGGAGCTGGTGAAGACGGTCGAGGACGCCGTGGATCGCTACGCCGTGCTCGTGATTCGCGGCCAGGACATCGACGACGACCAGCACATCCGCTTCAGCCGCGCTTTCGGTCCGCTCGAGCTGCCGCCCGACCTCGGCATCAGTACCGTCAGGCGCCGCCTGCGCCGGGAGCTCTACGACGCGTCGAACCTCGACGCGGAAGGCAAGCTCCTCGATCTGAACTCGACGCGGCGCAACTACAACCGAGCCAACGAGATCTTCCATACGGACAGCTCGTTCAACGACCTGCCGACGAAATGGTCCCTGCTGCTCGCTCACGTGCTGCCGCCGGAGGGCGGCGACACGCAGTTCATCGACACGCGCGCCGTCTACGACGACCTGCCGCCCGCCACCAAGGAGAAGATCGAGAACCTCGTCGCAGAACATTTCCTCTACAACGAGTGGTCGCGCGGCGGTTTCATCGAGGTCACGGAGGAGATGCGTCGCCGCATGCCGCCCGTGCGCCATCCGCTCGTGCGCGAGCTGCCTTACGGACGCAGAGCCCTCTACATCGGGGCTCATGCTTCGCACATCGTCGGCTGGCCGGTCGACCAGGGTCGGGCGCTGCTGCAGGAGCTGTACGGGTTTGCGACGCAGGAAAAGTACATCTACTCGCACCGGTGGCAGCAGGGCGATCTCGTGATCTGGGACAACCGCAGCACGATGCATCGCGCCGCGCCGTTCGACGACGCGATGACGCACGTGCGCGACCTGCGCCGGACCACGATCAACGAGAGCGGGCCCGAGCGCGCGTCGACGGACCCCGTCCCGGCCTGACGAGACGGATAGCGCAAAAGGATCCGTCAGGCGAAGTACACGGTCTTGGTCTCGAAGTAGAGCTCAAGCCCCTCGATGCCGCCCTCCCGGCCGATGCCGGACTGCTTGAAACCGCCGAAAGGCATCTTGGGATCCACGATCATGCCGTTCACCGTGACGCTGCCGGAGCGCATCCGGCGGGCGACCTCGTAGCCGCGCTCGGCGTCGGTCGTGTACACCGCCCCGTGCAGGCCGTAGATCGTATCGTTGGCCTTACGCACCGCATCGTCGACGTCTTCGTACTCGATGAACGACACGACCGGCCCGAAGATCTCTTCCTGCGCGATCGTCATGCCGCCGTTCACGTCGGCGAACACGGTCGGCTCGACGAAATAGCCGCGCTCGAGCCCCTTGGGCCGCCCGCCGCCGACGACGAGCCGCGCGCCTTCCTGTTTGCCTTTCGCGATGTAGCCCTGCACGCGCTCGAGTTGACGCTGCATCGACAGCGGCCCCATCTGCGTCGCCGGATCCTGCGGGTCGCCGACTTTGACGTGGCCGACGGCGCCGACGTAAGCGTCGAGAACCTCGTCCTTGCGCGAAGCAGGCGTCAACACTCGGGTCAGCGAGAAGCACACCTGCCCGGTGATCGGCATCGAGAACGGCACGAGGCTTTGCAGCACGTGGTCGAGATCGGCGTCTTCGAGCACGATGGCGGCCGACTTGCCGCCGAGCTCGAAGCTCGCGCGCGTCAGCCGCTCGGCCGCCACGCCAGCGATGTGCCGGCCTGCCGCCGTGCTGCCCGTGAAGCTGATCTTGTCGATGCCCGGGTGGCGGATCAGGTAGTCGCCCGTCTC
>JAFGNC010000408.1 GCA_016927175.1 Gammaproteobacteria bacterium
CGAATCCGCAGTACAGGCGCCGCCTCGCGGACGTGCGGGCCGGCGCCGTGATCCTCGAGGAGCGCTTCCGCGCGGACAGCCCGGTGCCGTGCCTCGTCGCGCCGAATCCGTACGCCACCTATGCGCGCATCGCCGCGTACCTCCATCCGCCGCCGGCCGCGCGGCCCGGCATTCATCCGAGCGCCGTCGTCGCCGACGACGCGCGCATCGCGCCGACGGCCGAGATCGCCGCGCAGGCCGTCGTCGGTTCGGGCAGCGTGATCGGCGACGCGGCCGTGGTCGGCCCCGGCTCCGTGGTCGGCGAGGCGGTCGAGATCGGCGCCGGCACGAGGCTCGTGGCGCGCGTCGTCGTGCTCGACCGGGTCCGGATCGGCCGGCGCTGCATCCTGCACCCCGGCGCCGTGATCGGCGCCGACGGCTTCGGCTTCGCGCCGGATTTCGGCGGCGCGGAAGACGGAGGCTGGGTCAAGATCCCGCAGCTCGGCACGGTCGTGATCGGCGACGACGTCGACATCGGCGCGAACACCGCCATCGACCGCGGCGCGATCGAGGACACGGTGATCGAGGACGGCGTCAAGCTCGACAACTTCGTGCAGATCGGACACAACGTCCGCGTCGGCGCGCACACGGCGATGGCCGGAATGACGGGCGTGGCCGGCAGCGCGAAGATAGGAAAGCGTTGTATGATCGCCGGCGGCGTTTCGATCCTCGGCCACATCGAGATCTGCGACGACGCGGTGCTGATGTTCCGCAGCAACGTGATGCGCTCCATACCCGAGCCGGGTGCCTGGTCCGGGGCGCTGCCGGCGCAGGAAGCCTCCCGCTGGCGGCGTGCTGCGGTGCGGTTCGCGCAGCTCGACGAGCTCGCCGGCCGCGTGGCCGGGCTCGAGCGGCGCATCGAACGCCCTTCGGGGGAGGACTCTCCCGAAGAACTCTCCCCGGGGAGACACTCCCGCGGCGAGCGGTTGCCCGGACATCGGGGCGCCCCTGACGGCGCCCGACGGCGCGGCCGTAAGAAGAAAGACCAGGAATGAACGACAAACCGAAGCTCGACATCGAGGCGATTCTGCAGCGGTTGCCTCACCGCTATCCTTTTCTGCTCGTGGACCGGGTGCTCGAGGCCGTGCCGGGCGACACGCTCGTCGCGCTGAAGAACGTCACATTCAACGAGCCGTTTTTCATGGGCCACTTTCCGGGCGTGCCGGTCATGCCGGGCGTGCTGATGATCGAGGCCATGGCCCAGGCCGGGGGGCTGCTCGTGTGGGAAGGCGCGAGCGACGAGGAGCGCGAGGCCATCCTGTACCTGACCGGCGTCGAGAAGGCGCGCTTCAAGCTGCCCGTGCGGCCCGGGGATCAGCTGATCCTGAAGGTCAGGCTCGTGCAGAGCCGCAGCAACGTGTGGCGCTTCGACTCGCGCGCCGAGGTCGACGGCCGCCTCGCCGCGAAGGCGGAGATCACGATGATCGCCGGGAAGCAGTCTTGATCGACGAACGAGCGGTCGTCTCGCCGCGAGCGCGCGTTCACGAGGAGGCCAGCGTCGGGCCGTTCTGCATCATCGGCGACGACGTCGAGATCGGCCGCGGCACGCGCATCGAGCCGCACGTCGTGATCCGCGGCCCGACGACGATCGGCGAGGACAACCGGATCTTTCAGTTCGCGTCCATCGGCGAAGAGCCGCAGGACAAGAAGTACGCGGGCGAGCCGACGCGGCTCGTGATCGGCCATCGCAACACGATCCGCGAGTACACGACGATCAGCCGCGGCACCGTCCAGGACCGGGGCGTCACCGAGCTCGGCGACGACAACTGGATCATGGCCTACGTGCACATCGCGCACGACTGCGTCGTCGGCAGCCATACGATCTTCGCGAACGCCGCGTCGCTGGCGGGCCACGCGCACGTCGGCGATCATGCGATCCTCGGCGGCTTTTCCGGCGTGCACCAGTTCTGCCGTATCGGCGCGCACGCATTTCTCGGCATGTACAGCCACGTGACGATGGACGTGCCGGCTTACGTGGTCGCGACCGGCAGCCCGGGCGAGCCGCGCGGCATCAACGTCGAAGGGCTGAAGCGGCGCGGCTTCTCGGCCGACCAGCTGCGCAACCTGCGCGAAGCCTACCGAGTCGTGTACAGACAGGGCCTGAAGCTCGAGGAGGCGATCGACGTGCTCGCCGCCCGCGCCGACGAGCAGGGCGAGCTCGAGCCGCTGATCGAATCATTGCGCAATGGCACGAGAGGCATCATCCGCTGACGTGCCGGCCCCGGCCGACGGCGTGCCCGGCACGTCGCGCCGGCCCCTGCGCGTCGCTTTCGTCGCCGGCGAGCGCTCGGGCGACATGCTCGGCGCGGGCCTGATCCGCGAGCTGAAGGCGCGGGTACCCGACGCCGAGTTCGTCGGCATCGCCGGCGACGGCATGACCGAAGCCGGCTGCGTGCCGTGGTATCGCGCGGACGAGCTCTCCGTCATGGGCCTCGCCGAGGTGCTGCGTCACCTGCCGCGGCTGCTCCGGATTCGCCGCGAGCTCGTCGCGCGGCTCAGGGCGGATCCGCCGGATGTCTTC
>JAFGNC010000409.1 GCA_016927175.1 Gammaproteobacteria bacterium
CCGCGAAATACGGCCGCCGCGCGGGTGACGTGATCTCCTGCTCGGCGAAGCTGACGCCGGCCATCGCTTTGGCGGCGATCTTCGCGAGCGGCTGCCCGATCGCTTTCGACACGAACGGCACGGTTCGCGACGCGCGCGGATTGACCTCGAGAACGTAGATCACGCCGTTCTGGATCGCGAACTGCGTGTTCATGATGCCGACGACCTCGAGGCTGTGCGCGAGCTGCGCGACCTGCTCGTTCAGCTGGCGCTGCAGGTCCTGGCTCAGGCTGAACGGCGGCAGCGAGCAGCCCGAGTCGCCGGAGTGCACGCCCGCCTGCTCGACGTGCTCCATGACGCCGCCGATGATGACCTCCTTGCCGTCGCAGATCGCGTCCACGTCCACCTCGACGGCAACGTCGAGAAAGCGATCGAGCAGCACCGGGCTCTCGTTCGACACGCTGACGGCCTGCGCCATGTAGTCCTTCAGCTCTTCCTCGCTGTACACGATCTCCATCGCGCGCCCGCCGAGCACGTACGAGGGCCTGACGACGAGCGGGTATCCGACCTCCTTCGCCATCGCGACGGCCTGGGTTTCGGTCCGCGCCGTCCGGTTCGGCGGCTGCTTGAGCCCGAGCCGGCTCACCAGCTGCTGGAAGCGCTCGCGGTCCTCGGCGAGGTCGATGGAGTCCGGCGACGTGCCGATGATCGGCACGTCGGCCGCCTCGAGCGCGCGGGCGAGCTTCAGCGGCGTCTGCCCGCCGTACTGCACGATGACGCCGACCGGCTTCTCCTTGTCGACGATCTCGAGCACGTCCTCGAGCGTCAGCGGCTCGAAGTAGAGGCGGTCTGACGTGTCGTAGTCGGTCGACACCGTCTCCGGGTTGCAGTTGATCATAATCGTCTCGAACCCGATCTCTTTCAGGGCGAACGCTGCGTGCACGCAGCAATAATCGAACTCGATACCCTGTCCGATGCGGTTCGGACCGCCGCCGAGGATGATGATCTTCCTGTTGTCCGTCGGCTCCGACTCGCAGTACTCCTCGTACGTCGAGTACATGTACGCCGTGCTGGTCGCAAATTCCGCGGCGCAGCTGTCTACGCGCTTGAACACCGGCCGCACGCCGTGGTTGTAGCGCGCCTTGCGCACGACGGCTTCGTCCGTGCCGAGCAGCGCCGCTATGCGGCTGTCGCTGAATCCCTTGCGCTTCAGGCCGCGCAGCACGTCCGGCGCGAGCACGTCGGCGCCCTGCGCAGGGATCTGCTTCTCGGTCTCGATCAGATCCTCGATCTGGCTCAGGAACCAGCGATCGATGCCCGTAAGGGTGAAAATTTCCTCGAGCGGCATGCCGAGCCGGAACGCATCCGCGACGTACCAGAGCCTGCGGCTGCCGGCCATGCTGAGCTCGCGCTTCAGCTCCGCCCAGTCCTCCTCCGTCTCGACGGCGGCGCACATGGGCGTGAAGCCGTCGTCACCGGTTTCGAGCCCTCGCAGCGCCTTCTGGATCGACTCCTGAAACGTGCGCCCGATCGCCATGACCTCGCCGACCGACTTCATCTGCGTCGTGAGCCGGTCGTTGGCGCCGGGGAACTTCTCGAACGTGAAACGGGGCACCTTCGTCACCACGTAATCGATCGTCGGCTCGAACGACGCGGGCGTCGCGCCGCCGGTGATCTCGTTACGCAGCTCGTCGAGCGTGTAGCCGACGGCGAGCTTCGCCGCGACCTTCGCGATCGGGAAGCCGGTCGCCTTCGACGCGAGCGCCGAGGAGCGCGACACGCGCGGGTTCATCTCGATGACCAGCAGTCGGCCGGTGTCGGGGTCCACGGCGAACTGCACGTTCGAGCCGCCGGTGTCGACGCCGATCTTGCGCAGCACCGCGATCGACGCGTCGCGCATCCGCTGATATTCCTTGTCCGTCAGCGTCTGCGCCGGCGCAACGGTGATCGAGTCGCCGGTATGGATGCCCATCGGGTCGACGTTCTCGATCGAGCACACGATGATGCAGTTGTCGTTCCGATCGCGGACGACCTCCATCTCGAACTCTTTCCAGCCGAGGACCGACTCCTCGAGCAAGACCTCGTTCGTCGGGGACTGGTCGAGACCGCGGCTGACGATGTCCTCGAACTCCTCGCGGTTGTAGGCGATGCCGCCGCCGCTGCCGCCGAGCGTGAACGACGGCCTGACGATGACCGGGAAGCCGATCTCCTTCTGCACCTCCCACGCCTCTTCCATCGTGTGCGCGATGCCGGCTCTCGCCACCTCCAGGCCGATCTCCTGCATCGCGTCGCGGAAACGCTCCCGGTCCTCGGCCATGTCGATGGCCTCGCGCGATGCGGCGATCAGCTCGACGTCGTACCTGGCGAGCACGCCCTCGCGATCGAGGTCGAGCGCGCAGTTGAGCGCCGTCTGCCCGCCCATGGTCGGCAGCAGCGCGGACGGCCGCTCCTTTTCTATGATGCTCTCGAGCGCGCGCCAGTTGATCGGCTCGATGTAGATCGCGTCCGCGCTCGCGGGGTCCGTCATGATCGTCGCGGGATTGGAGTTGACGAGGATCACCCGGTAACCCTCCTCCCGCAGCGCCTTGCAGGCCTGCGTTCCGGAGTAGTCGAACTCGCAGGCCTGCCCGATCACGATGGGGCCGGCGCCGATGATCAGTATGCTTTCGAGGTCGTCGCGGCGAGGCATATGTCTCTTTTAATCTCCCTGTGGTGCGGCGCGATAGAGGCAGGCGGTCGCGAACGCGGCCTTACCGTGCCGCCGCGGCGACGGTCTGGCGACGATAGTCCTTCATCATCGCGATGAAGCGCCGGAACAGCGGGCGCAGGTCGTGCGGACCCGGGCTCGCCTCCGGATGGCCCTGGAACGAGAAGGCCAGGCTGTCGGTGACTTCGATGCCCTGCAGCGTGCCGTCGAACAGCGAGCGGTGAGTCGTTCTGACGTTCGGCGGCAGCGTTTCCTCCTCGACCGCAAAGCCGTGATTCTGGCTCGTGATCATGACGCGGCCGGAGTCGAGCTCGACGACCGGATGGTTCGCGCCGTGGTGGCCGAACTTCATCTTGACCGTCTTCGCGCCGACGGCGAGCCCGAGCAGCTGATGACCGAGGCAGATGCCGAACTGCGGCACGCCCGCTTGCATCAGCTCGCGGATCGCCTCGATCGCATACGTGCAGGGCTCGGGGTCGCCGGGCCCGTTCGACAGGAACACGCCGTCCGGGTTCAGCGCCAGGACCTCGTCGACGCCCGTCGTCGCCGGCACGACCGTGATCCGGCAATCGAGGTCGGCCAGCAGCCTCAGGATGTTGCGCTTGATGCCGTAGTCATAAGCGACGACGTGGAAGCCCGCTATCCGCTTCGAGTAGACCTGTTGCCGCTCGGGCCAGATGCTGCCCTGGTTCCACTGGTACGCCTGCTTCGTCGACACGAGGCGGGCCAGGTCCATGCCTTTGATGCCCGGAAACTTGCGCGCCGCGCGGACGGCTTCCTCCGCGCTCGCTTCGGGACCGGTCAGGATGCAGCCGCCCTGCGCGCCCTTGTCGCGGATGATCCGCGTCAGCCGGCGCGTGTCGATGTCGGCGATCGCGACCGTGTCGCCGCGCCGCAGGAACTCCCGCAGCGAGTTCTCGGCGCGCCAGCTGCTGACGAGCCGGGACAGGTCGCGGATGATCAGCCCGGAGGCGAAGATCCGGTGCGACTCCAGGTCGTCGGAATTCGTGCCGACGTTGCCGATGTGCGGATAAGTGAGAGTGACGAGCTGACGGTAATAGGACGGGTCGGTCAGGATTTCCTGGTATCCGGTCATCGCGGTGTTGAACACCACTTCGCCGAGGCTTCGACCGGGAGCGCCAACGGAGATTCCGTTGAACACAGTTCCATCTTCGAGCGCTAGTATCGCCGGCTCTGTCACGCTGAGCTCCTGAATTGTTGCGCCTTGCACGAGAGTGCGGGAAGGCCGCAGGCGCGCGGCTAATCCCGCCGAGCGTTCCGTTCGCTGAGGGGGCTCAGGACGCTATTGTAACAGGAGCCGCAGTTGCGGTTGGTGGGTTTTTTGGACGGCGGCGGCGCCGAGGCTTCACAGCCCCAGCACGTCCGCCATCGAGTAGTAGCCCGGCGCGCGCCCGGCCGCCCAGCGGGCGGCGCGCAGCGCGCCGTGCGCGAACGCGTTGCGGTCCTGCGCCCGATGCGTCAGCTCGACGCGCTCCTCGCCCGCCACGAACATGACGGTGTGGTCGCCGACGATGCTGCCGCCGCGCACGACGGAGAAACCGATCGTGTTCGGCACCCGCGGCCCCGTGCGCCCCTGCCTCGCGTAGACGGCGAGATCCTGCAGCTTGCGCCCTTTGGCCGCCGCGACCCGCTCGCCGAGCGCGAGCGCCGTGCCGGACGGCGCGTCCACCTTGTGCCGGTGGTGCGCCTCGATGATCTCGACGTCGTATTCCTCGTCGAGCGCCGCGGCGGCCCGCGCGACGAGGTCCATGAACACGTTTACGCCGACGCTCATGTTGCGCCCGTACACGAGCGGGATCTGGTGCGCCGCCTTCTCCATCGCGTCGAGGTGACGCTGCTCGAGCCCGGTCGTGCCGATCACGAGCGCGGTGCCGCTCTCGACGCACGCCTTCAGATTGGAGTCGAGCGCCGCCGGCAGCGTGAAATCGATGGCGGCATGCGCGCCGTGCAGCGCCTGCTTGCGGTCGTCCGTCAGCGGCACGCCGAAACTCGGCAGCCCGGCCGCCTCGCCGGCGTCGCGCCCGATCGCCGGATCGCGGCTCTCCGTCACGGCGCCTGCCAGAGTCAGATCGTCCGCCGCGGCGATGCAGCCGAGAATCGCGCGGCCCATCCGCCCCGAGGCCCCGAGCACGGCGAGTCTCAGCAAGGCGTCAGGCCCCCATCCGCTCGAAGAATTCCTTGACGCCGTCGAACCACGTGCGCGCGCGAGGGCTGTGCCGCTCGCCGCCGCCCGACACCGACTCGTCGAACTCGCGCAGCCGCTCCTTCTGCTCGGCCGTCAGGTTTACCGGTGTCTCGACCTGCACACGACAGAACAGATCCCCGTAACCGGCCGCGCGCACCGAGCGCACGCCCTTCCCCTTCAGCCGGAAGACCTTGCCGGACTGCGTCTCGGCCGGCACCTTCAGCGCCACCTGACCGTCGAGCGTCGGCACGTCGACCGTGCCGCCGAGCGCCGCCGTCGCGAAGCTGATCGGCACCTCGCAGCTCAGGTCCTGACCGTCGCGCGCGAAGATCGGGTGCGGCTGCACGATGATGTCGACGTAAAGGTCTCCGGGCGGCCCCCCGTTACGTCCCTGCTCGCCCTCGCGCGACAGGCGGATGCGGTCCCCGGTGTCGACGCCGGCCGGAATCTTGACGGACAGCGTCCTGATCCTGCGCTGCAGGCCCGCGCCGGCGCAGTCCGGGCACGGCTTCTCGACGCGGGTGCCGGCGCCCCTGCAGCCCGGGCACGTCTGCTGGATCGAGAAGAAACCCTGCTGCACGCGGACGCTGCCCTGGCCCGCGCAGGTCGAGCACGTGACGCGCTGCGAGCCGGGCTCGGCTCCGCTGCCCTCGCAGGTCTCGCACGCGACGTGGCTCGGAATCTCGATGCTGACGGTGTCGCCGGTCACGGCCTGCTCGAGCGACAGCTCGAGCTCGTAACGCAGGTCCGCTCCGCGGTACACCTGCGAGCGGGCGCGGCGGCCGCCGCCGAAAATGTCGCCGAAGACGTCGCCGAAGATGTCGCTGAACGCGTCCCCGGGGCCGAAGCCGTGGCCGCCGCCCCGGCCGGCCTCGACGCCGGCATGCCCGAAGCGATCGTAGGCCGAGCGCTTGCCGTCGTCCGACAGGACTTCGTAGGCCTCCTTCGCTTCCTTGAACTTGGCTTCCGCCTCGGGATCGCCCGGATTGCGGTCCGGGTGATACTTCATCGCCAAGCGACGATACGCCTTCTTCAGGTCGGCATCCGCAGCGTCGCGCTGCACGCCCAGTACTTCGTAGTAGTCGCGCTTGACCATGCCAGTCAGAGTCCCCAAACGTCACGAGCGCGCCGTCACGGCACGCTCCAGAAATCCGGCGGCGTGATTATCACGCAATCGCGCCCGCGTCACCGCCCCGGGCGGCACAAAAAGCCGCGCGGAAGAGGACGCCGATCACGCCCGCGCCTGCCGCCCGAGGGGTGCGGCGGAGCAGCCGCCGGCGGGCACGCTGCCCCGCCGGCGGCACGGGTGCCGCGCTCGAGCCGGCGCGGGGGCCGGCTCACGCGCTCTTCTTGTCGTCGTCCTCGACTTCCTCGAACTCGGCGTCGACCACGTTGTCTTCGCCGGCCGGCTGCTCGCCGCCCGCCGCGCCCGCGGCCTCCTCGCCGTAGACCTTCTGGGCCATACCGGCGGACGCTTCGCTCAGGGCCTTGATCTTCGCCTCGATGCCGCTCTTGCTGTCGCCCTTCAGCGCCTCCTTCAGCTCCGACAGCGCCGTCTCGATCTTCGCGCGCTCCTCGCCCGGCACCTTGTCGCCGAGCTCGGCGAGCGACTTCTCCGTCGCGTGCACGAGGGCGTCGCCCTGATTGCGCACGTTGATCAGCTCGCGGAACTTCTCGTCGTCGGCGGCATGAGCTTCGGCATCGGAGACCATGCGCTCGATCTCCTCCTCGCTGAGGCCCGACGACGCCTTGATGACGATCTTCTGCTCCTTGCCCGTCGCCTTGTCCTTGGCGGACACGTTCAGGATGCCGTTCGCGTCGATGTCGAACGTGACCTCGATCTGCGGCAAGCCCCGCGGCGACGGCGGAATGTCCGACAGGTCGAACCGGCCGAGCGACTTGTTGTCCGCCGCGCGGCTGCGCTCGCCCTGCAGCACGTGGATCGTCACTGCCGTCTGGTTGTCCTCGGCCGTCGAGAAGACCTGCGTCGCCTTGGTCGGGATCGTCGTGTTCTTCTCGATCAGCTTCGTCATGACTCCGCCGAGCGTCTCGATGCCGAGCGACAGCGGCGTCACGTCGAGCAGCAGCACGTCCTTGACCTCGCCGGCCAGCACGCCCGCCTGGATCGCGGCGCCGATCGCGACGGCCTCGTCCGGGTTCACGTCCCTGCGCGGCTCCTTGCCGAACAGCTCCTGAACCTTCTCCTGGACCTTCGGCATGCGGGTCTGGCCGCCGACCAGGATCACGTCGTGGACGTCGGAGACCTGCAGGCCGGCGTCGGAAAGCGCGGTCTTGCACGGCGCGATCGTCCGCTCGATCAGGTCCTCGACCAGCGACTCGAACTTGGCCCGCGTCAGGCTGATGTTCAGGTGCTTCGGACCGCTCGCGTCGGCCGTGATGTACGGCAGGTTCACGTCGGTCTGCTGCCGCGACGACAGCTCGATCTTGGCCTTCTCGGCGGCTTCCTTCAGGCGCTGCATCGCAAGCGGATCCTTGCCGATGTCGATGCCGCTCTCCTTCTGAAACTCCTTGGCCAGATAGTTGATGATCCGGTTGTCGAAGTCCTCGCCGCCGAGGAACGTGTCCCCGTTCGTCGCCAGCACCTCGAACTGATGCTCGCCGTCGACCTCCGCGATCTCGATGATCGAGATGTCGAACGTGCCGCCGCCGAGGTCGTAGACCGCGACCTTACGGTCGCCGCGCTTCTTGTCGAGCCCGTAAGCGAGCGCCGCCGCCGTCGGCTCGTTGATGATGCGCTTGACGTCGAGACCGGCGATCTTGCCGGCGTCCTTGGTGGCCTGACGCTGCGAGTCGTTGAAGTACGCCGGGACCGTGATGACCGCCTCGGTGACTTTCTCGCCGAGATAGTCCTCGGCCGTCTGCTTCATCTTCGCAAGGACGCGAGCGGACACCTCGGGAGGCGCCATCTTCTTGCCGTTGACCTCGACCCAAGCGTCGCCGTTGTCGGCCTTGACGATCTTGTACGGGACCATGTTCGTGTCCTTTTCGACAACGTGGTCGTCGTACCGCCGGCCGATCAGCCGCTTGATGGCGAACAGCGTATTGTTCGGATTCGTCACGGCCTGCCGCTTGGCCGTCTGGCCGACCAGCACCTCACCGTCCTTGGTGAACGCGACGATCGAAGGCGTCGTGCGATCGCCCTCGCTGTTCTCGATGACTTTCGGCTTGCCGCCTTCCATCACGGCAACGCACGAGTTGGTCGTGCCCAAATCGATGCCGATCACTCGTCCCATAACTGCAACACCTCGATTCGCGTGAAATTCATGAACTGGTCGGAAATTCTTTGTCAGGACCGTAGATGGGGAAGATCCCCATCCAATTCAACCCCGGCGGGCTGCGGCGGCTCACTCCTGGCTGCCGGAAGACCGGCTCTCGGCCGGCGCAGCCGCGACGACGACGCGGGCCGGCCGCAGCAGCCTGTCGTTCAGCTCGTAGCCCTTCTGGATCACGGTCACGACGCAGTCCGGGGCCACGTCGGCCGTCTGCTGCAGCGTCATGGCCTCGTGCTTGTTCGGATCGAAGGCCTCGCCCTGCGGGTCGATTTCCCTGATGCCGGCGAGGGACAGCGCCTCGTCGAGCAGCCGCAGTGTCGCGCGCTCGCCTTCGAGCAGCGTCGCGACGTCGACCGTATCCGCCGACCCGAGGGCCGCCTCGATGCTGTCGCGGACCGGCAGCAGCGCCTGCGCGAGCTTCTCTGCCCCGTACTTGCGGGCGTTCTCGAGCTCCCGGGCGTTGCGCTTGCGCAGGTTGTCGAGCTCGGCGACGGCCCGCAGATACTGGCCCCAGTTGTCCTCCGCCTGGCGCCGCAGCGCCTCGAGCTCATTGTCGCGGGAGCCGCTGCCCGCCGCCTGCGGGGCGGGGTCCTGCACGGGCTCGTTACCGTTGCCGCCTTCGGCGGCGGCGGCCTGCTGTGAGTTCGTGTCCCTGGGGTTTTCTTCGGTCATGACGATTTCCTCCCTCGGCCTCCGGCCGCGGGCCAGATTTGCGCTCAAGTGCTTATGGGGGCTAGTTGCTGGACTTCAAGGCGCGGCCGAGAAGCTTGGCCGTGATGTCCACGATCGGAATCACGCGCTCGTAGGCCATGCGGGTCGGGCCGATGACGCCGAGCACGCCCATGGTATCGTCTTCGGTCGTGTACGGGGACGCGACGATGCTGCAGGAGTCGAGCATCTGATAGCCCGATTCCTGCCCGATGTAGATCTGCACGCCGTCCGCGTTCAGGCTCTGGTCGAGCAGATGCAGCATGTCCCGCTGCCGGCTGAACGCGTTGAACAGCGCCTTCAGCTTGTCCATGTCGCCGAGGTCCTCGATCCCGATCAGGTTGGACTCGCCGGACAGCACGTAGCCCGCCTGCGGCTCCTCGTCCGGGAATACCTTCTGCGCCAGCTCGATTGCGGCGACCATCAGGTCGTTCATGGATTCGCGCGTCTTCTCGAGCTGCTCCACGAGATCGAGCCGGACCTGGTGCAGGCTCCGGCCGCCGAACTGCTCCGTCAGGTAGTTGCCGGCCTGCTTCAGCTCGTCCTCGCTGAACTCCCGGCGCACGTTCAGAATCTTGTTCTGAACGTCGCGCTCGTTGACGACCAGAATCGCGAGCACGCGCCGGTTGGACAGCGGCAGGAACTCGATCTGCCGCAGCGACGTGTGGGCCCGGCGCGGCACCGTGACGATGCCGGCCAGCTGCGTCAGCATCGACAACAGCGTCGAGACGGAAGTCGCGAGCGCCTGCGGGTCCCCGGAAACCTCCTGCAGGTCCTCGCGGAACCTGATCAGCGCGTCGTCCCGCGGCGGGGACAGTTTGATCAGCGTGTCGACGAACAGCCGGTAGCCCTTGATGGTCGGCACTCGCCCGGCCGACGTATGGGGCGAGCTGACGAAGCCGAGATCCTCGAGATCCGCCATGATGTTGCGGATCGTGGCCGGGCTCAGGTCGAGCCCCGATTCACGGGCCAGAGTGCGCGAGCCGACGGGCTGGCCCTCGCGTATGTACTTGCCCACGAGCACCCTCAACAGGTGTTGGGCTCGTTCGTCCGGAAATTCTCTGTTGCTGTTACCCGTCATGCGTCGTTCGGAAACACTCGTTGCGCCCCGCGCGCCTCGTCCGCCAGGGGCTTCGCCGGGCGGCATCGCTGCGAGCCGCTGCGCCGCAACGCGTTTCGACGCGCCTGCCGGCACGTGCCGCCCGGCCCGGTCCCGGGCACGTGCAAGCTAGCAACGCCCTCGCTCCACTGTCAATAATGCCTGCAGCTTGCGCGCCGAGCATGTGTTCGCCGGCGGTTTGCCATTACAATGCGGACGGGGCGTTCCATACCGCATGAACTATAAATTCCATAACGTCGGGCTGTGGGGGCGCCTTTCCGAGAGCAGGGTCGCCGACACCGCGCTGCGGGTCATGACGCACCTGAAGGGGCGCAAAGCGAAGATCTTCGCGCCGCCGAGCGCGACGACCATCGCCGACCGGGTCGGCGGCATCGACATCGCGGACGAGAGCGACATCGCGTCCCTCGTCGAAGTGATCATAGCGGTCGGCGGCGACGGCACGATGCTGCACGCCGCGCGGCGGGTCGCCGGCAAGGGCGTGCCGCTGCTCGGCATCAATCTCGGCCGCCTCGGCTTCCTGACGGACATCTCGCCGGACCACATGCTGGACGCCGTCGACGCGATTTTGTCCGGCGACTATCTGGCGGAGGAGAGGCGCATGCTCGAGGCGCAGCTGCTGCACGACGGCGAGACGCGCCCGCCGATGATCGCGCTGAACGACGTCGTGCTGCAAAAAGGCGATACCGGCCGGATTCTGGACTTCGTCACGAAAGTGGACGGCAGTTACGTTAATACGCACGGCGGCGACGGGCTGATCGTCGCGACACCGACGGGCTCGACCGCCTACGCGCTGTCCTGCGGCGGTCCGATCATTCAGCCGGACCTCGACGCCATCGTCATGGTGCCCATTTGCCCGCACACGCTGAGCGACCGCCCGCTCGTGCTGAAGCCGAGCAGCACGGTCGAGATCACGCTCGAGCAGCACGGCGAGACGGCGGCACGGGTCTCGTGCGACGGCGCCGACTACGGCCCGATCGAGCCGAACGAGGTGCTGCGGATCCGCGGCGCGCGCGAAACGGTGACGCTGCTGCACCCGAGGGACTACAACTACTACGAGCTGCTGCGCTCGAAGCTCAACTGGGGCGGCACGAGCCGGTTCGGCCGCCCTATCCGCCCGGCCTGATCCGTCGCGCCGCGCGGGCTCATGTGCTCAAAGTCCGGTACCGCAAGACGACGTGTCTCAACGTGCTGAAGCCGACATGCTGAGTCCCACATGCTGAGTATGATCCGCGTCAGGAACTACGCGATCGTCGACGAGGTCGAGCTCGAGTTCGGCCCCGGCCTGTCGGTCGTGACCGGCGAGACCGGCGCCGGCAAATCCATCCTCGTCGACGCCCTCGGGCTCGCGCTCGGCGACCGCGCGGACGCGAGCGCCGTCCGTCACGGCGCCGAACGCGCCGAGATCAGCGTGCTGTTCGAGTGTCCGCCCGAGCACCCCGCGCTCGACTGGCTGGCCGAGCTCGGTCTCGACGACGGGGACCATTGTGCGCTGCGGCGGATCATCGGCAAGGAAGGGCGCTCGCGCGCATTCATCAACAATCAGCCCGTCAGGCTGCAGGACCTGCGCCGGCTCGGCTCGATGCTGGTGGACATTCACGGCCAGCACGCCCACCAGTCGCTGCTGAAGAGCTCGAACCAGCGCGCCCTGCTCGACGCGCACGGCCGGCTCGAGGAGCTCGCCGCGCGCGTCGCCGAGCTGCACCGCACGTGGCGCGACGCCGAGGAGCAGCTCGACGCGAAGCGCGGCGGCAACGCGGAGCGGGAAGCCGAGCTCGAGCTGCTGCGCTTCCAGGCGGCGGAGCTCGGCGCGCTCGCGCTCGCCGAGCGCGAGCCGGCCGAGCTCGCGGCCGAGCGCAGCCGGCTCGCGAACACGGACAAGCTGGCCGCCGGTCTCGAGGCGGCGATCCAGGCGCTGTACGAAGCCGAGACGGGGGCCGCGCATTCGCTCGTCGCGCACGCGCAGCAGTCGATCGCGAGGCTCGTCGAGCACGACGAGGAGCTCGGCGCGCAGGCGGAGCGGCTCGCCGCGGCGGAGATCGAGCTGCGCGACGTCGCGCATGCGCTGATTCATTACCGCGACCGGCTCGAGTCCGATCCCGAGCGGCTCGAGCGCGTCGAGGCGCGGCTCGCGAAGATCCGCGCGCTCGCGCGGCGGCACCACGTCGAGGAGGACGCCCTGCCGGGCGTGCTCGAGAAGCTCAACGCCCGCATCGCCGAGCTCGACGCGGGCGGCGAGTCGATCGACGAGCTCGAAGACAGGGCGCGCCGCGCGTCGGAAGCGTATTTTTCCGCAGCCCGCAAGCTGTCGAAGTCACGCAATGCGTGCGCGGCAAAGCTGGCCGAGGCGGTATCGGCGCAGCTGCCGGAGCTCGGTCTGCCGCACGGCCTGTTCCGCGTCGACGTGACGCCGAAGCCGGACGAGCGCGCCGACGGAACCGGTCTCGACAGCGTCGAATTCCAGGTGCAGCTGAATCCCGGCCAGCCTTTCGGCCCGCTGGCCCGGATGGCGTCGGGCGGCGAGCTGTCTCGCATCGGTCTCGCGCTCGAGGTCGTCGGCGCCCGCGCGTCGGCCGTGCCGACTTTCGTGTTCGACGAGGTCGACAGCGGCATCGGCGGCGGCGTCGCCGAAATCGTCGGCCGCAAGCTCGCGCAGATCGCCGCATCGCATCAGGTCATGTGCGTCACGCATCTGCCACAGGTCGCGAGCCAGGGCCGCCAGCACTACCGTGTCGCGAAGCTGACGGACGGCAGGACGAGCCGTACCACGGTGCGGCAGCTGTCGCACGAGGAGCGCATCGAGGAGCTGTCGCGGATGCTCGGCGGCGTTGAGATCACGGCCGTGACCCGGGCGCACGCCGAGGAAATGATCGGGCGGGCCGCGGAAGCGGCCCGCTCTTCCGGCAGCTGACGCGCGGCAACGGCCGGACGCGGCGGCAACCGGCGGAATGCCGCCGGCAACGGCGGCAACGAGCCGGGCGGAGCTGGCCCCGGGGCGTTACCGGTCCTTGCCGTTCCCGGCAGGGCGCACGTACAGCACCAGCGAGTGCTCCTCGATCTCGTACCCGTGCTTCTTCGCGACCTCGCGCTGCAGCTGCTCGATCCGCTCGTCGTAGAACTCGATGACCTTGCCGGTGTCGAGACACACCATGTGATCGTGATGCGTGCGGTCGGCGAGCTCGAATACGGCAGTGCCGCCTTCGAAGTTGTGGCGGCTGACGAGGCCGGCGCGCTCGAACTGCGTCAGCACGCGGTAGACGGTCGCGAGACCGAGCTCTTCACCGGAGTCGAGCAACGCGCGATAGATGGCTTCGGCCGTCAGGTGGCGCTCGTCGCTTCGCTCCAAGATCTCCAGGACCTTGAGCCGCGGCGACGTGACCTTCAGACCCGCATTGCGTAGATCCTGTCCTTCCACTGTCCACTCACCTTGCTCAAATGGGGTATGATCCGCGGCTCATTATGGACCAACGCCTACTCGCCCTCCACCGCACGAATCGGCATGACTTCTGAAGTTGAGCGTCCGACAGCGCCGCAGGTGCAGCGCATCGCCGCGTGCATCGCCGCGTGCGTCGCGGCGGCCGCTCTGCTTGGGGGCTGCGTCTATCGGCTGAACATCCAGCAGGGCAACTTGCTCGAGCGGGAGACGATCGAGCAGGTGGAGGTCGGCATGACCCGCAGCCAGGTGCAGTTCCTGCTCGGCACGCCGACGGTGTCCGACACTTTCCACGACGACCGCTGGGACTACCCGTACTACTTCCGCCTCGGCCGCAGCCGCGAGATCGCGCGGCGCTGGTTCGTCGTCTATTTCGACGACGACCGTGTCGAGCGCATCGTGCACGAGGTCGCCCCCGAAGGGGATCTCGAGACTCCGCCCGTCGAGATCGAGGACCCGGATCGGCCGATTCCCGGCAGCCCGCTGCCCGAGGGCCCGCTCGACACGACGACGTCCTGAGCCGCCGCGGCGCCTCAGCGCCGTTCCGGCGCTCTCGTCGAGTCGGCGGCGCCCATGACCTTGCCGAGCTTCAGCAGCTCGCGCCGCAGCTCGCGCGGGTCCCGCTGCAGCGGCCGCGCGATCTCGACGCGATCCCCCCGCGCGAGCACCCGGTCGAGCGCGACCTGCGTGCCGTAGACGCCGAGCATCAGCGGCCTCCCGCCGATCTCCGGGAATTCCTCGAGCAGCCCCGACGCCCGCACGGCCTGCTCGGCCGTCATGCCCGGGCGGCGCTCGAGCGTCACGATGCGCTGGATCTGCGGCGTCGCATAGACGACCTGAACGGTATCGGCCGAAACGGTATCGGCCGACGCGCCGGCGGCGGTATCAGACATAAATTTCGTCCGCGCGGTGCACGAAGGCCGAAACCTGCGCGCGCACGAGCTCCTCGAACACCATCGAGAACACGACCGAGAGCGGCGACCGCACGACCTCGAACGTCAGAGAGATCGAGACCTCGCAGCCGCCGTCCTCGAGCGGCTCGAATTCCCACAGGCCGTCGAGATGGCGGAACGGCCCGTGGACGAGCTCGATGTCGAGCCGATGCGGGCGCTCGAACGTGTTGCGCGTACCGAAGCTCTTGTGAATCCCGCTGATGCCGATATCGAGCGTTGCGAGCACATAGTCGTCGCCGCGCTCCTCGATTCGCGCATCGCGGCACCAGTGCAGGAACTCCGGGTACGACTCGATGTCGTTGACGAGATCGAACATCTGCTCGGCGCTGTGCCGAACACGGCAGCTGCGGTGTATGGTCGGCATCAGCGATTCAGAACAGCCCGACGGCGTTCAACAGTACCAGAACGACGGCGACGGGCGCGACGTAGCGCGCCGAGAAGCGCCACAGGCGATAGCCGCGGCCGGCGGCCGGGTCGAGCTCGTCCGCCGTCGAGTTCACGGCCATGATCCAGCCGGCGAAAACGACGATCGCGAGCCCGCCGAGCGGCAGCAGAACGTTGTTCGACAGATAGTCGATGTTGTCGAAGATGGTCCCGCGCAGGAAAGTCAGACTCGACCACGGTCCGAACGAGAGCACCGTCAGAAACCCGAGCGCCCAGATCGTGCCGCCGACGACGGTGGCCGCGCGGCCGCGGGTCCAGCCCCTCGTCTCCATGAAATACGCGACGGCGGGCTCCATCAGGCTGATCGCGGACGTCCAGGCGGCGAACGTCAGCAGCAGGAAGAACAGCACGGCGATCACGGCGCCGCCCGGCATCTGCCCGAAAGCGAGCGGCAGGGACTGGAACACGAGGCCGGGACCGGACGCCGGATCCATGCCGTTGGCGAACACGATCGGAAAAATCACGAGCGCCGCCAGCATCGCGATGCACGTGTCCGCGATGACCACGGCCGCCGTCGTCTTCGCGATCGACTCCTTCTCCGGCAGGTAAGCGCCGTAGGCCATGACCGCGCCCATGCCGACGCTCAGCGTGAAGAACGCCTGACCGAGCGCCTCGAGGACACTGCCGCCGGTCAGATCGTCGAAGCGCGGCTCGAACAGAAAGCGGAGCCCGTCGGCGAAGTTGCCGGCCACCATGCTGTAGCCGAGCAGAACCAGCATCAGCGCAACCAGCGCCGGGACCAGAACGCGGACCGCCCTCTCGAGGCCGTGCTCGACGCCGCGCACGACGACCATGACCGTCGCCAGCATGAACAGGGTGTGCCAGAACCCGGTCAGCAGCGGCGTGGACACGAGGGACGAGAAGATCTCGTTGATGCGATCCGGGCCGGCGCCGGTAAACTCCCCCGCGCCGCCCTCGAAAATGTAGGCGATGGTCCAGCCGGCGATGACGCTGTAGAAGGACAGGATCAGAAAGCCGGTTGCGACGCCGACGACCCCGACCCAGCGCCAGTAGGTGACGCCCGCCTCCTCCTCGCCGAGCAGGCGCATCGTGGCCACCGGGTTGCGGCGCCCGCGGCGGCCGATCAGGACCTCCGCCATCATGATCGGCAGGCCGATGAAGAACACGCAGACCAGATAGACGAGGACGAAGGCGCCGCCGCCGTTCTCGCCGGCGACATAGGGAAACCGCCAGATGTTGCCGAGGCCGACCGCGGAGCCCGCGACGGCCAGGATGAACCCGAGGCGGGACGACCATTCTCCGTGCAGCGAGCTGCGGCGTTCGTCGGCGGGTGTGCTCACGAGAAATAGTCCTCCCCCGGACACGAGTTCCGGGTGTTTTTTGCGCTGCATTCTAGGATCATTGCACCATCATGGCCAGGAAGCCCACCAAACACGGACCCAACACGATCGCGCTGAACAAAAAGGCGCGCTTCGACTACTTCATTGAGGAGAGCCTCGAGGCGGGGCTCGAGCTCCAGGGTTGGGAAGTCAAGAGCCTGCGCGCGGGCAAGGCGCAGCTGACGGAGGCGTACGTCGTCCTGCGGGAGAACGAGGCGTGGCTGCTCGGCGCGCACGTGACGCCGTTGCTGTCCGCGTCGACCCACGTCGAGCCGGATCCGACCCGCACGCGTCGGCTGCTGCTGCACCGCAACGAGATCGACCGGCTGACGGGCCTCGTCGAGCGCCGCGGCTATACGCTGGTGCCGCTCGAGCTGTACTGGAGCAAGGGCCGCGCCAAGCTCGCCGTGGGCCTCGCCAAAGGCAAGAAGCAGCACGACAAGCGCGCGACCGAGAAGGAGCGCGACTGGCAGATCGAGAAGGCCCGGGCCCTGAAAGCGCGCGCCTGACGGGCCGGACGGGCGCCGAAGACGCGTCTGAAGGGCTTGCGGGGACGTGAGGCGCCCGGCCGAGGTCGTCATGGTCGAGGTCGTCATGTCGAGGCCGGACAAGGCTCTCGCGTGCTCAGCTGCCGGCCATGGCCTCAAGCGGCCGGGAACTCTGCCCTGGCCGCCGGCGTCGAAATTTCGTTTCCTACGCGGGTTGTGCGATCGCGCTGCTTGAAATCGGCGGTTTCGCCCATACACTAGTCAGACCCTGGGGGCGACCTGGTTTCGACGTGGGTTGCGAAGCCCGAGGTGCATGCCGAGGTGCAGATCACCTCGCTAAACAATCTGCAAACCAAATAGTTGCCAACGACGACAACTACGCACTCGCCGCTTAAAACCCGGTAGGGTGCCGTCTGACTGGAGCCGTGCTTGTGCGTCCAGACTTCAGGCGTCATCTCTCACAAGCTCGCGAGGAGGTTCGTCCGTGGCCGAATCGCTAAAAACCAAAGCGGACTCGCTGCAGAGCGCGCCCTGTCCGTCGGGCTTGCTCTCAGTTAAATACAATTGACGGACTAAGCATGTAGAGCCGAAGGTAGAGAGCTTGCGGACGCGGGTTCGATTCCCGCCGCCTCCACCA
>JAFGNC010000410.1 GCA_016927175.1 Gammaproteobacteria bacterium
AAGCGCCGCGGCGGCACCGGCGGCAGCAGCGAACGGGAACGGCGCAGCCGGCGCCGGCGGTAACGGCGCGGCCCGGCCCGCTCAGACCGCCGATGCTTCGGCGGCCGCGAGCGCGTCGGCCTCCCGCGGCGCCGCGCCCCGCTCCGGCGAGAAGCGCCTGTCGCCCGCCGTGCGGCGGCTGGCTGCGGAGCACGATCTCGACCTCGATCGCGTCGAGGGCTCGGGGCGCGACGGCCGCATCACGCGGCGCGACGTGCTGAAGTATCTCGAAGGCGCGCCGGCGGCGAGCCGCGGCGCTCCCGCAGCCGCGGCGGCCGCGGCGCCTCAGCAGCAGGCGCGGCCCACGGCGGCTCTCGAAGGCGGCGTCGTGCCGTTCAACCGGATCCGCAAGCTCACGGCCAAGCACATGGTGCAGTCGAAGGCGACGAGCCCGCACGTGCTGCAGGCCGTCGAGGTCGACTTCAGCAACGTCGACCGCGTGCGCAGGGCCGTGCGCGAGGCCTTCAAGGGCCGCCGCGGCTATTCGCTGACGTACCTGCCGTTCATCGCCAACGCCGTCTGCCAGGCGCTCGCGGAGTTTCCGAACGCGAACGCCAGCGTCGAGGGCGATTCCCTGGTTCTGCATCCTCACGTGAATCTCGCGATCGCCGTCGACCTCGGGCCGGACGGGCTCGTCGCGCCGGTCGTGAAATCCGCGGAGAAGATGTCCGTCGCGGAGCTGGCCGAGGCGATCCAGGACGTCGCGGGGCGCGCCCGCCAGGGCCGCCTGCGCCCGGACGACCTTTCCGGCGGCACGTACACGCTGTCGAACTCCGGGACTTTCGGCACGCTGATCACGGCCCCGATCATCAACCAGCCGCAGGTCGCGATTCTGTCGACCGACGGCGTGCGCAAGAAGCCGGTCGTGATCGAGCACCCGGACGGCGATCAGATCGCGATCCGGCCGATCGGCATCCTCGCGCAGTCGTTCGACCACCGCGCGATCGACGGCGCCTATTCCGCCGCCTTCCTCGACCGCATCAGGAAGATCCTCGAACGGAGTCAGTGGTCGGTCGACATCTGACGGTCGCGGCCGGCTGACGCCGTCGTTCGACTCGACGGGATCTCGGGGCCGGCGGGCCCCGAGAACCCGCGGCACGCGCTGCAGGCGCCGCTATCGCAGGCGCTGAAGCTCTCGTATCATCGTGGAGTCGCCCCGCCCCGAGGGACCCATGACGAGCGCGGTCGAAGAGCTGGAAGCCGCTGCGGAGCTGTGCGCAGGCATGCGGCCGTCGCCCGACGATGCCACGTTGACGTCCGCCGTGCTCGAACCCGTCAGCGCTTTCCTCGACGCGGAAATGGGCGTCTTCCGCGTCTTCACGGTCGACGACGGAGAAGCCCGGCTGACACGGGTCACGTCGTTCGGCGTGCCGCGCCGCATCGACGAAGCCTATCTCGCCGTCTACTCCAGGCTCGACCCGGCACGCTACATGTCGCGGCACCGGTTCGCGACGCCTCTGTTCTCGACCGGGCTCGATTCGGGCGAGTGGCAGCCGCATCCGCCCGCGGCAGGCAGCGCCGGGCTGACGCCGACGGGCGGTTATCTGCAGGACTTCCTGCGCTACCGCAGCGAGTTTCTGCTGCCGAACCGCCTCGAGCACCACCTCGGTTTCTGCTTCCAGGAGCCGGCCGCGAGATCCACGTTCCTTTTCGATTTCCATCGCCGATCGGCGCCGTTCGAGCGGCTCGAGCTCGCGCGGGCCAAGGTCGTCGCGATGCTCCTGCATGCGCGATTCGCCGAAGCGCGCGACACCGGCGGCGGCCCGGCCGCAGTGCCCTGCGACGTCGAAGGCAGGCTCAGCAGCCGCGAGCGCGAGGTGGCGCGAGCAGTGACCTGCGGGCTGTCGAATAAAGAGATCGCCGCCCGAATGAGCATCAGCGTCCGCACGGTCGAGAACCACCTGCGCTCGATCTTCGCAAAGATCGGCGTCTCGACCCGGACCCGCCTCGCCGCGAAGCTGCGCGACGCGCGGCTTCACTAGGCCGGCTTCACTAGGCCGGCTTCACTGGGCCGGCTTCACTGGAAAAAAGCTTCCTAGCGCTTGTCCGGGTTGTTCCGGGTCAGATACGCGCTCAGCGCGTCGAGGTCGTCGTCGCTGATCTCGGTCTTGCGGAACTGCGGCATGAACGACACGCCTTGGCGCACGATCGTCTCGATGAACGCGGGCACGAGATCGGTTCGCTCGTCGAGAACGGCGGGGATGTCGGTGTCGCGGTATTTGATCTGCAACTGGTGCGTTCCCGGCAATGCGCCGAAGCCCGGGAGCCCCAGCCCCCGCCCGTGGCAGGGCTCGCACCAATACTCGTAGACCTGCCTGCCCTGCTCGACGCGCGCTGCGCGATCGGCGGATTCCTGCGCATGCAGCGCCGTGCCGATGCCGGCGGCGACGAGGGCGACGCCCGAAACGAAACGCTTCATGCATTCGACTCCCGAATGTGTCTCGGCCAGATACCGCCGCGGCCCGCCGCGATGATGCCGTTCGGATCGACGGCATCCTTCAGCGTCTCGCAGAACCGCCGCAGCGCATGATCGTTGAAAGAATACGCGCCCATGACCAGGTCGACGCCGAAGGGAGGGGACCGATACTCGCCCCAGCCGTGCTCGGCCGCGACGCGCGCGATGTGCTCGAACGCTGCCCGCGAGCGCCGGTTGACCTCAGGGTCCAGCCGGCTGACCGGCAGGCTCGTGATCATGATGAACGCGCGGTAATGCCAGCAGGCCGGCAGCGCGAAATGGTCGTTGTACGGCAAGCCCGCCTCGCGGTAAGCCTCGGCCAGCACGCGGCCGGCCTCGAGGACCGCCTCGCCCGTGCGCGGGATCATCGGCGCGAAGTAGAACTGGCCGCCGTCCGCGTGGTCCGGGTTCTGCTCGGTGCGCCCGCCCGCGATCGAGAAGATCGACATGTTCGGCACGCCGACGTCGACCAGCCGGTGGACCCGCTGCACCTCGGCCTTCTGCGCCTCGGTCAGCGGGAAGCGGTAGGCGACGCCGTCCTCGAACGTCGCGCCCGGGATCGACGCGGCGATGCGCTCCTTCGCGTAGTCCCAGCTGCCGGCGATCGTCTTCTCCGGGCCGTAGAACTGCAGCTCGACCCCCCACGACGGTATGCCCTTCGACTCGGCGAATCGGTCGAGCTCCTCGTCCGTCGGGCCCCCGGGCTTCTCGAGCAGCGCGCGCAGCTCAGGCTCGCGCGCGCGAGACGCGCCGAGCGGGCTGCGAAAGCCCGGCTGGCCGATCAGCCCGAGGTTCTCGAGGTAGTTCACGTGGTCTACCAGCGGGATCAGGTCGCGCCGCTTCGGCACGTAGACCATGCCGCGCCGATACGCCTCCGGCTCCGGCAGCAGCCAGAAACCCATCTTCGTCACGATGCCGAAATTGGCCTGGCCGAAAAGGCCCGCGACGTAGGGGCCGAAGCCGTACTTGTAGTCCGCCCACTGGTTGTCGTTCGCGAGCGCGGCCATGCCGGTCCGCATGACCTCGCCGTTCGGCAGCACGACCTCCATGCCGCAGTGGCTGCCGAAGTGATCGCGGTACTGGCCATAGGTGTAGCCGACGCCGTGATCGAGCGCATTGCCGACGACGCTGCCCCAGCCTGGGTCCGGGCAGTCGACCCAGACCTTGAGGCCTCTCTGCTGAATGTGGTCGTACAAATCGAAATACGACACGCCAGGCTCTACGACGCACGAGCAGCGGCCTTCGTCGACCGACAGGATCCGGTTCATGCGCTTTAAGTCCACGACGACGCTGCCCGACAGGATCGGCGCCGAGCCGCCGTAGCCGAGGTTCTTGCCGGTCGAGATCGGATAAAGCGGGATCCTGTGCTCGTTCGCGATGCGCACGATCTGCTGCACCTGCTCGACCGTCACGGGGGCGACGGCCGCCGACGCCAGCCGCTCGGTCGGCTCGTCGCGCTCCGGCGAGTAGGCATCCCGGTAGAGCGCGACATCCTCGTCGGACTTGAAGACCCACTCCTCGCCGACCGCCTCCTCGAATTTTCCGAGCGCGGTCTCGAATTCCGCGCTGCTGATGCCTGGTGGTAGCGTCGCCATCTCGAACCTCGAATGCGGTGATTGTCGTTACGCGCTGACGCAGAGACTCGTGCTCGGCCGCGCGGGCACGGCCGGCGCGGACCTCAGCCGCGCGCGACCGGAGCGATGACCCAGGAGTACAACGGGCCGTCCCACGGCACGTCGCGCCCCTGCTGGATCGGTCCCGGCGTGTAGTAGTGGATCACGGAGTGCGGCACACCGCTCGGGCCGGGCGGCGCCGCGGCGCGGCCGAGCGCGGGCGAGCGCCCCGGCATCACGACCGTGTGGTCGACCGGCGCCGTGCAGTCCGTGCGGCAATGCGCCAGCACGGCGGCCATCAGCACCGGCCAGTCGCCGCCCCGATCGACGCCTCGATCGACACCCCGATCGACCCCTCGATCCACGCTCTCGAGCCGCAGCCGCTCCGCGAGCGCCAGCGTCTCCGGCGCACCCGTCATGGCGTGCGCGATCGTGCCGTCACCCTGCACGCGGTGCTCGATGCGCAGCGCAATGCGCATGCGGCGCTCCGTCGCCATCCGCTCGAGCACGAACATCGGCCCGAACTGTGTGAGCCCGGCGATCGCCGCGGCTTGCCGGCGCCACAGCGCGTCCAGCTCGCGGTACAACGTCGTCGGGTCGCCGTTCTCGAGCGCGTGCACCGGCACGCCGAGCCGGCCGATCGATTCCGCAAAGGCCCGGCCCTCGGCGTAACGGGCGTCGAACGCGGCCTTGTGCAGCCTCGCCTGGCCGGCATCCGCGCGGGCGGACGCGGCACCGGACAACAGCGCGTTGACGGCGGGCGGCACGGCGGTGACGGTCACGCCGCTCTGCAGGAACTCTCGTCGATTCGTCATGGTGTCACTCCCCCGGACGACCGCTTTCCACGATACCGCAAGCCTCTCGAGCGCAGAACCGGATCAGCGGCCGAAGAAATAGCTCGCCTGCAGCCCCCAGCGGGCGCCCCGCTCGAACCTGCGGCCGCCGACGCCGTACAGGTGAAGGTCGCTGTCCGTCGTGCCGAGCGTCTGGTTGAAAAACCCGGACTGCAGGCCGCCGACGTGCGCGGCTTCGTCCGTGATGTCCCTGCCGTAAAGCGCCAGCTCCCAGCGGCCGCTCGGCGGCATCAGCGCCACGCGCAGGTCGAACCTGTGCCGGCTCGCGATCGTGTTCAGCGTGTCGCCCGGGTTGTTGGCCGGAACGGAGCCCGCGATCCACGTCATGTTCAGACCCGCTGTGCCCGAGAACTCGCCGAGCCGAAAGAAGTACTGCGGATGTATTCCGGCCTGCCACTCCGGCGATGCCGTCGGCCGCCGGCCGGAGATGTCGACGACGCACGGCCCCGGATTGCCGGCGGCCTGCCAGTCTCGCGCCTGGATCGCGCCGCACTGCCCGTTCGGGAAGCGCGTGTAGACCGCGTCGTTGCGGGCGCCGTTGAAGCTGATCGACCAGCTGTCGCCGATCGCGAGCCGGCCGTCGATCTCGATACCCTTCGTGTTCGAGCTCGCCGCGTTGCGGACCTCGAAGCGCGCCGTGACGCCGTTGAAGGAGTTCACCTGCAGGTTGTCGAAGTCGGTGTCGAACCAGGCGACGTTCAGCTCCAGGTTATTGTCGAGGAACGTGCCCTTGAAGCCGACCTCATAGCCGCTCGCCTCCTCCGGCAGGTACGTGAACGGGTTCGGCGGGACGCCGCCGAGCGGCGGGTTCATGACGAAGCCGCCGGCCTTGAACGCTTCGGCGTACTTCGCGTACACCATGACGCTGTCCACCGGGTTCCACTGCACGCCGATCTCGGGCAGCACGTCGTCGGAGTCGACGTCCGCGTCGAGCGCGGGAGCCGGAGCGTAGACGCGCGGGTCGAACGCGGCCGCGCCGTCCGGCAGCAGCGCCCTCGAGATCGTGTAGACGCCGTTCTTCTTCGACTCCTGATAGCGCGCGCCGATGTTGATACGGAAGTCGTCCGTGACGCTCCACGTGCCGGTGAAGAACAGCGAAGCCCAGTCGGAGTTCTCCGTCATGCGGCCGCCGTCGGAGCTCGCGACGAAGCCCGGCACGGGCGGCCCGAGCAGGAACGGGTAGTGCACGTTGATGAACAGGTTCGCCTCGTGCGTCTGCCAGTAGGCGCCGACCATCCACGAGAAGGCCTGGTCGAGCGGCGACGTCAGCCGGAGCTCCTGCGACACCTGCTCGAAATCCTCTCCGCGCTGGTCGGTGAATACCGCGAACGCGCTCTCGTCGGGGTCGAGCCAGTCTTCCTTGTCGAACGCCACGTAGGCCGTCGTGCCGCTCAGCGTGTTGCGCCCGACCTGCCAGTTGAACGAGCCGACGTAGATGTCGGCATCCGTCTCGCGGCTCTCCGGATGGTTGTATTCTTCGACGAGATCGAGGCCCCGCGGGATCGGCGCGAGCGGCGCGATGCCCGCGCCAAGCTCGGCGTTGACGAAGTCGATCGCGTCCCACAGATCCACCGTGCCGCCGGAGTGCGCCTCGCGGTTGTAGACGGTCAGGTCCGCGAGGCCGTACATCGACTCGAGCGCGCACAGCGACGGCACGCCCGGCGCCAGCGGGCCCGCCGAGCTCGTCGCGAGATCGAGGTCGCAGCGGCCGTACTCGACCGGCGTACCGTTCTGGAAGCTGTTCTGGTACTCGTATTTGAACGTGAAGTCGAACGTATCCGTCGGTTCCCACAAGGCGGTGACTCGTAACGACTCGTTCTCGGTCGCGCCGATCTTCGCGCCCGTCACGAGCTGCGTATAGCCGGCGTCGGGCAGCTCGTAATAGCGGCCGGCGACGCGTATGCCGAGCGTGTCGGTCACGGGCCCGCCGAAGGCGCCTTCGAGGCTCCGCTCCTCGTCGTTGCCGTACTGCAGCATCACGTTGCCGTCGACGGCGTCGCCGGGCTTGCGGCTGTAGGAGTTGATCGCGCCGGCCGTCGCGCTCTGCCCGGCGAACACCGGCTGCGGACCGCGCACGACCTCGAGCCGCTCGAGGTCGAACAGCCCGCCGAGCACCAGATTGTCGCGGCCGTAATAGACGCCGTCGGCGAACTGCGCGACCGCCTGCTCGAACGCCTCGTTGCGCGTGTCCGTGCCGATGCCGCGGATCAGCAGCGTCTGGCCCTGGAAGCCGTCCTGAATCTGCAGATTGGGCAGGAAAGCCGACAGATCCTCGATGTCGGCGAAGCCGCCCTGCTGCACCATTTGCCCCGACACGACGGAGACGGCGATCGGCACGTCCTGCAGGCTTTCCTCGCGCCGGGTGGCCGTGACGACGATCTCCTCGAGACCCTGCGCCATGACAGGCGATGCGACGACGAACGACAGCGTGCCCGCGACGGAGCACCCGATGACGGTCCTCACGACGACCTCCCCCAGTCTGTGACCACGAGGGATTACAGGGGGGCCGGCCGGAAGCGGGCAATAGCGGAAATCACTCAGCCGTCCTGACGGACGGGCGAGTCGGCGGCGAAAAGGGGTCCGAAAAGGGGTCAGGGCCCTTTATTGCTCGAAAAGGGCCCTGACCCCTTTTCTTCGATTAAAGGGCCCTGACCCCTTTACTGGGGCGAAAAACGCGTCAGGCCCAGATTTCCTCGTCCGTCGGCACCTTCTTGTTCTCGATGACCTTGCCGATGCGCGACACGTTCATCAGGTGCTTGTAGTCGAGGTTCTCGGAGATCGAGTTGCCGCCCCATGAGCCGCAGCCGAGCGTCGTCGTCGGCGCGAAGCCGTTCGTCAGCGAGCCGCCTGCCGTCAGCGAGCTCGGCTGATTGACGACCAGCCGGCTGATCGGCAGCGCGACGCCGGCGCTGCGGATGTGCTCCTCGTCGTTCGAGTGCAGCGCCGCGGAGTGCCCCGCGCCCTCGACCAGCAGGTTCGCCTTGGCGCTCTCCACGGCCTCGCTGAAATCCTTGTACGGCAGGATCGCGATGACGGGGCACAGCTTCTCCTTCGCGAGCACGTCGGCCTCGCCCGCGCCGCGGGCCGGCAGCATGATCAGTCGAGCCGTCTCCGGCACGTCGACGCCGGCCATCCTGCCGACCTCGTGTGCCGGCTTGCCGACGACGTCCTTGTTCAGGTGCCCGTCCGGGAA
>JAFGNC010000411.1 GCA_016927175.1 Gammaproteobacteria bacterium
CGCGGGTAGAGCCGGCTGCGCTCGTAGAGGTTCTCGGCGTAGCAGGCCGAGAACGCCGCGTAGGTCCTGCGGAAGGTTTCCGCGGCCGTCGTCTCGGCGTCGGAGCGCTCGCGAAAGGTTTCTGGGGCCGTTCCCGGCACGGCATGGGCCAGCGCGCGCCGAATCAGCTCCTCGACGCCGTCGCCGATCCAGGACCGGGTCTGGTCTTCGCTCGGGCGCGGCATATCGACGGCCGCGAGCGCCTCTCCCAGGCAGTGGTTGAGGTCGGGGGCCGAGTCGACCAGCGTGCCGTCCAGATCCACGGCCACGAGCCGAAGCTCGGCCCCGAGTGAGGACGTCAAAATATGCGTGTCGCGATCTCGGCCGGGGCCGCCAGCAGGTCTTCGAGCTCGGAGTCGAGACGCAGCAGCGTCAGCGAGGCGCCGGCCATCTCGAGCGACGTGCAGTAGTTGCCGACATAGTTCCGCGCGATGGTCAGCCCGGCGTCGCTGCAGCGCTGCGCAGCGCGGCGGTACAGCACGTAGAGCTCGCTGATCGGCGTGCCGCCCAGGCCGTTGATCATCAGGGCGACGCGGTCGCCGGACTTGAAGGGCAGGTCGGACGACACCGCATCGAAGATCTCGTCGACGATCGCGTCCGCGGGCTTCATCTTGTCGCGGCGGCGGCCCGGCTCGCCGTGGATGCCGACGCCGACTTCCATTTCGTCGTCGCCGATCTCGAAGATCGGCTTGCCCTTCGCCGGCGGCGTGCAGGACGTCAGCGCGACGCCCATCGAGCGGACCTGACTGTTGACCTTCTCGGCGAGCTTCAGCAGATCGTCGAGGCTCGCGCCGCGTTCAGCCGCCGCTCCGCACGCCTTGATGACGAAGAAGTTGCCGGCGACGCCGCGGCGGCCGACGGTATGCGTGCTGTCCTGCACGGCCACGTCGTCGTCGATGACGAAGCTCTTGACGTTGATGCCCTCGGCCTGCGCCATCTCGACCGCCATGTCCCAGTTCATGCGGTCGCCCTGGTAATTGTTGATCAGCACGAGCACGCCTTTCGGCGAGTTCATCAGCTTGATGCACTCGTAGCAGAACTCCATCGGCGGAGCCGAGAACACGCCGCCGGGCGACGCCGCGTCGAGCATGCCCGGCCCGACAGCCATGATGTGTGCCGGCTCGTGACCGCTGCCGGAGCCCTGAATCACGGAGACCTTGTCGTTATGCGGCCGGTCCGCGCGATGGATGATGTTGTACTCCGGCACGTAACGAAGCATCTCCGGGTTCGCGAGCGCGACGCCTTCGAGCATCTCCGGAACGAAATTGGCGGGATCGTTGACGAACTTCTTCATTGGCTGTCCCCCGAATGTTTATCACTGTTGTCCGCTGGGTGTCGTCGGCCGGGCGCCGTCAGCTGGCCGTGTCGGTCTCGATGCCGACCTCCTTGCACAGGTCGTTCATCATGGTCGCCACGGCGACGATGCCGGGATCGGGCGTCCCTTTGCTGCGCTCGCCCGTAAACGACTGGCGGCCGCGCTTCGCGACCCAGTCCTTGGTCCGCTCGATCGCGTCGGTTGCGACGCGCGTGGCTTCGCGCAGCACTTCCCCGGCGTCGGCGTCCGACTTGCCGGCATACTCCCTGACCGTGTCGCGGATCGGGATCAGCGCGTCGAGCAGGGTCTTGTCGCCTGCTACCGCGCCGCCGCGCTGCTGGATGCCCTCGATGCTGGCCGACAGCATCTTCTCGAGGTCGTCGAGCGTCAGGGTCGTCTTGTCCTTGCTCAGGGCGCCTGCGCGCATGAACCCGGTTCCCCAGATGGGGCCGGAGCAGCCGCCGACGTGGCGGCTGATGATCATGCTGATCTTCAGCAGCAGGCCGCCGATCGAGCTCTTGTCGAGCTGGTCCCAGTCCTTTTGCACGACGCGGAATCCCGAAGCGAGTGAGACGCCGAAATCGGCGTCCCCCGCGGCGGAATCGAGCTCCGAGAAGTACTGCTCGTTGCGCAGCGCCGTATCGGCGATCGTCTTGATGGCCAGCTCGACGTCTTGGATCGTGATTTCCTTCATTTTCGTTGTCTCCGGGAGCGGATCGGAACGGCTAGGCAGCCCGCTGCGCGACGAGCGCTTCGAGATCGCTCAGCGTCACGACGGGATTCGGCGCGTCGCCCAGCTCCGGCACGACCTTCGCCGCTCCGTCGAAATCCTCGTCCACGGTGTACGTGCTCGTCGTGATCAGGCATGTCATGCCGGCGCCGAGCGCCGACAGCAGGCCGTTGCGGCTGTCCTCGATGACCATGCAGCTCGCGCCGGGCACGCCGAGCCGCGCCTTTGCGAGATTGTAGATCTCCGGGTCGGGCTTCTTCCTGGACACCACGTCCCCGGCCAGCACGAACTCGAACTTCTGCTTTCTCTCCGGGCCCATCAGGTCGAGCACGCCGTTGACCGACAGCGCGTTGGACGTCGTGCAGACGCCGAGACGGACGCCCGCCGCCGCCGCCTCGTCCACGAGCCGGACGATACCCGAGCGCAGCGGCAGCTGGCCGCTCGAGATGATCTCCATGAAGATGGCGGTCTTGCGCTTGTGCAGATCCGCGACGAGGACGTCCTTGTTCGCATCCTCCGGCCAGCCGGCGGACTCGAAATAGCCCCGGATCCGCTCCTTGCCGCCGGCGATCTTCAGCAGCTCGCCGTACAGCTCGACGTCCCAGAACGCGTCCAGACCGAACTCCGAGAACGTGCGGTTGAACGCGACGCGGTGACCGTCCCTCTCGGTGTCGACCAGCACACCGTCGCAGTCGAAAATTAACGCCTTCATGTCGCCGTCAGCGCAACATCAGGCCACTTTCGACAGCACGTCGCCGGCGCGGTTGGCGCCGCCGAACTGCTCGATCTTGGACTTGAACAGATCCTTCATCGCCTGGAACTGCGCGCCGAGCACGCGAAGCGGCTCGTAGTCGCTCGGCTTTTCACGATGGTAGTTCACGAAGCTGTCGATGAAGACGTGCTTCAGGTTCGTCGAAATGTTGATCTTCGCGCAGCCGAGCTTGATGCAGCGCTGAATCACCTCGTCGGAGAGCCCCGTGCCGCCGTGCAGCGCCATCGGCGTGTTGGTCCTGCGGTTGATCTCCTCGATCAATTCGAACGCGACCTTGGGCTCGCCCTTGTAATAGCCGTGCGCCGTGCCGATGGCGGCGGCGAACGCGGACAGGTCGAGCTCACGGCAGAACTTCTCCGCCTCGTTCGGATCCGTCAGGTGCGACTCTTCCTCGGTCACGACCATGTCGTCCTCGACACCGAGGATCTGGCCGATCTCCGCCTCGACGCCGACGTTGGCGGCCGTGGCGAGGTCGACGACCTTTCGCGACAGCTCGAGGTTCTTCTCGAACGGATGATCCGACGCGTCGATCATGACCGACGTCCAGCCCATCTCGATGCACTTGCGGATCATGTCGAAATCCTTGCCGTGATCGAGGTGCAGGACCGCCGGAATCGGCGAGTCCGCGGCGATCTCGCGCATCCATTCGACGAGCGCGCGATGGCCGTAGTAATTGATCGTCTTGGCAGACGTCTGGATGATGACCGGAGCGTTCAGCTCTTCGGCTGCGGCGACCATCGCCTTCATCGACGCATAGTCGAGGGGGTTGAATGCAGCGACGGCATATCCCTTTGATTTCGCTTCGGCCAGTACCGGTTTCAGATTGACCAGCGGCATGCCATTCTCCTTCGCCGCGAGGGCTGGTTTGCTTGAGTTCGGGTTCGGAATCAGCCTGACAATATACTTTATAAGAAGCAGCTTGTCGCATCCGCGACACGGGCAGCGGGAGCGGCCGGCGGCTTCCGGGGGCGGCGGGATCCGGGCTTCGAGCGGTGCTGAGCGCGGCGGAGCTTTGCGGCCGGCGCCGCGGAGCGGACGGGACTATTCGGCGATCGGTGCGGCGGATCGCCGGGCGGATCGGTCCGGCAAAAAAACGGGCAGATCGGCCAGGCAAAAAAAATGCGGTGCCGGAGTCCGGCACCGCATGATCTTCGTGTCGTGGCTGGCCGTGCGCCGGCCGGTGGGTCTTATTCAGGTCCCGCCGTGCCGCCGAGCTCGAGCGTCCTGCCGTCGGGGAACTCGATGTCCCGCGCGTTGGCCCGGAGCGAGCCGTCTTTCGCCTGGAAACCCTCGACCTTGACCTTCGTGCCTGCGGGAAGAGTGTCCCGCGTCCAGCCCCGGCGCAGCAGCGCGCTCGGCGCCCCGCCTTCCACCTTCCAGCGCTCGACGGAGCCGTCGTCCTTCGCGACGTCGATGTGCAGCCACGAATGAGGGTTGACCCACTCCATCATGACCACTTCGCCTTCCAGCGTGACAGGGGCGTTGCGGTCGAACTCGGCCGCGAACGAGTGGTGCGCCAGAACCTGGCCGGCCGACATCGACAACAGCACACCGGCTCCAGCCACAACGCTCATCAGTTTTGCTCGCATCGTGTCTATCTCCTGTAGATCAAATACTTCATTTTCCGCAGTGGTCCGCGCTGTTGCGGCGACGCGCCGTGGCGCCCTCGAATACCCACGTTGATGCCATTTTAGACCAGACGACGCTTAATGGTTCCTGAACCCCCGCCGCGCGCGTTCCTACTCCTGCGACTCTTCTTCGTCGGGGAGTCCTTCGAGCAGATCGTGGTACAGCAGCATGTCCGTGAACGGCACGCACTTGTACTCGAGCAGCTGCTGGTTCTCGTCGACGATCCGGTAGAGCGGCATCTCGATCGTCCACGGCTCCGAGTACGTCTGCGGATCCTCGAGAGTGGCCTCGTACTGGATGTGATCCGGCCCGATCAGCGTGAAGCGCTCGGTCACCGTCAGCTGGTTGCTGTGGTGATTACCGGCGCGATCGAGCCATGTCTGGCCGTTGAAGCCCGTCGTCTCGACGACGAGGGTGTCGTCCTCCCAGCGGCCGTTCGAGTAACCCATCCAAGTGTCGACGACCGCCTCGGCGTGCTCCTCGAGATTGATGACCCTGTTCGTGCTCGCGAACGGGTAGACCATCAGGATGTCGCCGTCTCCCTGGAAGATCTGGAACGGGAACGGCATATAAGTCGCGCGCGGGATGCCCGGCATGTAGCACTTGACGACCGGGTCGGCTTCCGGCCAGTTGGCGCGGTTCTCGTCCCGCTTCTGTCGCGCCTCGGGCAGATACGGTATCTCGCCTTCGCGGACGACGCTCTGGCCCGCCGGAATCGCACCGAGCGCGCCGAGCTGCCAGAATTCTTCCAGCGCTTCGGCCGAATGAGCCTCGAGATTCCAGTGCGCCGTGTTCAGCGCCTGCCATATGCCGTTCAGGTTCGGGTGGCCCAGGATGCGTTCCGGACGCTCTTGTTGTTGGGCCTGTACGGCGCCGACGGCCAAGGAAGCCGCTGCGGCCGTCACCAGTGCGCCCGTGAATCGATTTCGCATGTGCCGACTCTCCTCTCACTCGATTGCCGAGATCTGCTTTCGCGGATGTTAAAGGAACCGCGGCCCGCTAGTCACGGCGCGCCTCCGGCTCGTCCTCCCCGAGCGCGGCCGGGACCGCGCCTCGGGAGGCGCGCGACGGCAACCCTACTTCGGCGCTGCCGCCGCACATCTTAATTTTTCTCGGTCAGCCGCCTCAGGCGGCGGCTGCTCCCGGCCGCGGCGTCACGGCAGAGCGAAAACGTTGACGGTGTCGCCCGCGACGATCGCGACGTACTGTCTGCCGCTGCGCCCCTGATAGCTCATCGGGTTCGCGTTGCCGCTGGCTTCCAATTGCGCGCTCCACAGCTCCTCGCCCGTGCGGGCGTCGAATGCGCGGAAGCGGCGGTCGTTCGTGGCGCCGACGAACACGAGGTCACCGCCGGTCACGGTCGGCCCCGCGCTGCCGGAACCGCCGACCCGCTGCTTGCCTTCCGGCAGCAGCTCTTCGATGCCGAGCACCGACTCCCACGCGATCTCGCCGGTATTCGTGTCCACCGCGACGAGCTTCGACCACGGCGGCTGGTGGCAGGGAAGGGTCGGTCCGACCGGCCGGCCGTTCTCGTCCCATTCGCCGCCGAGCGGGGCATTGAAGCTGAAAAACGGGCCGACCCCGAGGATACTCGCGCGGTCATAGGGCTGCTTCGAGCCGACCGCCTCGAAGCTGTAGGTTTCGTCCGGATCCTTCTGCTGGACCCATCCGACGAGCGACGTATCGTGCGAGTTCACGTAAACGTAGCCCGTCGTCGGATCCGCCGCGATGCCGCCCCAGTTGATGCCGCCGGTGCCGCCCGGGAACTGGATCGTCGACTCCGGGGGAGCGCCTTCCTCGTGGTACATGAACGGCGTAAAGGGGCCGGCGTTGTAGAACCCGCCGCTGCGCTCCCAGAACTCGAGGCAGGCTGCCGCGTGCGCCTCGCTCGTCTGCTCCGGCGTCACGATTTCTTCCTTCGTGAAGCTGACGCGCGCGAGCGGGGGAGGAGCGACCGGGAAGGGCTGCGTCGGCGAATACCACTCTCCGGGCACGTCTCCTTTCGGCACCGGCCGTTCCTCGACCTCGATGATCGGCTCGCCCGTCTCGCGATCCAGCACGAACAGGTAGCTGGTCTTGCCGACATGCGCGATCGTCGGGAGCCGGCGGCCGTCCCGGACGACATCGAGCAGGGCGCCGCCGGATGGCATGTCGGAGTCCCACAGGTCGTGGTGCACCGTCTGAAAGTGCCACAGGTACGCGCCGGTGGCGGCCTCGACGGCCACGATCGAGTTGGCGAACACGTTGGCGCCGGGACGGCCGCCGCCGTAGTAGTTCGGCGCCGGACCCGCGATCGGCAGGTAGACGATGCCGCGCGCCGCATCGACCGGCGCCGCGAAGGCCCACATGTTCGTGCCCGAGCGGTCCTCCCAGCCGTCGCCCCACGTCTCGTTGTAGGGTTCCCCCGGCTGCGGCACCGTCCGGAACTCCCACAGCTTCTCGCCCGTGCGGGCGCTGAAGGCGCGGGGATTGCCCGGCGGGCCCTGCGGCACCTCGCCGACGGCGGCTCCGATGACGGCGATGTCGCGGTAGATCGTCGGCGTGCCGCCGTAGGGAACGCCGACGTCGACGATGCCGTCATCGCCGAAGCCGCTGACGGGCGTGCCGTCCGCCGCGTCGACCGCAATCAGCCGCGAGCCTGCCATGAACAGCACGCGCGGCGGCGTGCGTTCGTCGCCGGGCCAGTAGCCGACGCCGCGGGTCGAGACCCGAGAGCCGCGCCGGTTGCCGTCCTCCGGCTCCGGCACGACATAAGCCCAGATCTCGTCGCCGCCGTCCGCATCGAGGGCGACGACGCGATCACCGCTGGAGATGTACATGACGCCGTCGATGACGAGCGGGACGGCGGTCGAGTTGCCGTTCAGCCGATAGGTCCAGCTGCGCTCGAGCGTCGCCACGTTGTGCGTATCGATCTGGTTCAGCGGCGAGTAACGGGTCGCCGCGAGATCCCGGTTGATCGTTCGCCAGTCGCCCGCGGGCATCGTGCTGTTACTCCAGCGTTCCGTCGCCGAGCCGTCCTGCTGCGCCGACGCGCCGGCCGCGTGCAGCGCGATCGCGGCCGCTACCGCGCGCGCGACGGCGCTCGTCCCTATTCTCTTCATCATTCTTGATCCTTGCAGACTGACCAGGTCGATTTTTTCCGTAAAGATACACCCTGAGCGTGCTCGCGTCCCGGGGCTTTCTCGACCGTCTCGCGGGCCGCCGCGTATACTCGGCGTAGCGTGACGGGCAGCGGAAAGCGTGTCGTCCCGCGGCCCTCGCCGAATTCCCAGGTTATGGAGGATTTCATGAACGAGCGTATCTCGAGAGCCGGTTTCGCCGCGGCCGGCCTTGCGCTGGCGGCCCTGGCGGCGTCGCTGCCGACCGCCGCGCAGGATCGGGCGGCGTCGTGGGAACACCCGAAAACGCCGTGGGGCGACCCGGACATCCAGGGCATGTGGCCGATCAACCACATGACGCTCGTGCCGCTGGAGCGGCCCGAAGGCTTCGGCACGCGAAACGTGTTGAACGACGAAGAATATCAGCAGCGAGTGCAGATGCTCGCCCGCCGTAACAACGCATACGAGCAGGAGCAGCGATCGGACAAGATGGGGATGGGCCACTGGGCCGAGGCCGGTCAGATCCCGACGCGTATCGCTTCGCTGATCGTCGATCCCGCGGACGGGCAGTTCCCCGAGCTGACGGAAGTGGGCGAGCAGCGTTCGGAAAAGATGGGCAGCAGCTGGTTCCGCGATACCTGGGACCGCCCCGAGGATTTCGACGTATGGGACCGCTGCATCACGCGGGGGCTGCCGGCATCGATGTTCCCGATGCAGTACAACAACGGCATCGAGATCATCCAGTCGCCGGGCTACGTCGTACTTCGTCTCGAGATGATTCACGAGGCCAGGGTCGTTCCCGTCGACGGCACGCCGCCGCTCGACGGCGACATCAGGCAATGGATGGGCGAGTCGCGCGGCCACTGGGACGGCAATACGCTGGTCGTCGAGACCACGAACTTCAACGGCGAGCCGCACATGACGAACATCGGCACGTCGGGCTCGCCGCGCTACAACACTCCTACCAGCGAGCAGCTGCGCATCGTCGAGCGATTCACGCGGATCAGCGAGGACGAGATGGAGTACCAGATCACGGTCGAGGATCCGGTCATGATCGAGCGGCCCTGGACCGCGGCGTATACGTGGGTCAGGAACCCGGACTATGAGATTTTCGAGTACGCCTGCCACGAAGGGAACGAGCAGATTCGCAACTACATCGAGACCTCCCGCTACGAGCGCCAGCAGCAGGCCGCCGCCAATGACTAGAACGTCGCTCTTTGCCGCGGGCGCCCTGCTGGCCGTTGCTGCAGGCTCCGCCGCCGCCGCGATCTCCGACCCGGTGCAGCTCGACGCGGGTCGAGTCGCGGGCGGCCAGCCGCTCGACGGCGTGCGGGTGTTCAAAGGCATCCCGTTCGCGGCGCCGCCCGTCGGAGAGCTGCGCTGGCGGGCGCCTCGGCCGGTCGAGCCGTGGGAGGACGTGCGGGCCGCGACCGAGTTCGGCGACGTGTGCGTGCAGCCGCCGGGGCAGGGCCGACTCAACATCGCCGTGCTGCCCGACGGGCCTGGCATGAGCGAGGACTGCCTGTACCTGAACGTGTGGACGCCGGCCGAGTCGGCATCCGACGCGCTGCCGGTCATGGTCTACATCTACGGCGGCGCATATACCGAGGGCGCCGGCTCCGTGCCGCTGTACGACGGGACCGAGCTCGCCAGGAAGGGCGCCGTCGTCGTGACGATGAACTATCGGCTCGGTCCCTTCGGCTTTTTCGCGCATCCCGATCTGACGGCCGAGGCCGAGCACGGCTCGTCGGGCAACTACGGCCTGATGGACATGCTGGCCTCCCTCGAATGGGTGCAGCGGAACATCGCCGGTTTCGGCGGCGATCCGGACAACGTCACCGTCTTCGGCCAGTCCGCCGGCGCGATGGCGATCGCGTCGCTGGTGGCTTCGCCCGAAGCGGACGGGCTGTTTCGCCGCGCGATCTCGCAAAGCGGAGCCTGGATGGGGCTCGGCATGGGCCGCATGCGGAACCTGGAGCAGGCGGAGGAGGCCGGCGTTCGCGCCGTCGCCGAGCTCGGCGCCGAGTCGATCGCGCAGCTGCGCGCGCTGCCCGCCGATGAGGTGCAGCAGAAGCTGCGCGGCGCCGGAGTGGTGATCGACGGCCACGTTCTTCCCGAGGACGTGTCTGCCGTGTTCGCGGAAGGCCGGCAGAACGACGTCGACGTGCTGGTCGGGTCGAACGCGGACGAAGGATCGTTCTTCCCCGGCGGGCCCGCGGCGGAGCAGTTCCGCAATCAGCAGAGCGCGCGCTGGGGGGCGCTCGCCGACCGCTTCTTCGAGCAGTACCCGGCGGGCACGGACGAGCAAGCCGCCGCGGCGTCGGCGGCGGCGTTCCGCGACGGCACGGCGTGGCACATGCGGCTCTTCGCGAGCTATCAGGCGGAGCAGGGCAACGAGGCGTGGGTCTACTACTTCGCGCAGGATCCGCCGCCGGCCGATGAGCAGCGGCCGCTCGGCGCGACGCACGCGGCCGAGGTGCCTTACGTGTTCAACAACATCGGCGAGCTGCCGCTGTTCCCGGACGGCAGCGATCCGGAGAAGGCGGCCCGCTCGGAGCCCGACCTGAAGCTGGCGGACATGATGTCGTCGTACTGGGTCAACTTCGCGCGGACCGGCGACCCGAACGGGCCGGGGCTGCCGGAGTGGCCGCCGTTCGAGGATCTGCGGGAAGGCCAGGCGATGGTGCTCGAGGCCGACGCGCGCCCGGAGCAGCTACCGGACCCGGCGAAGCTCGCACTTTACGACGCGTTGTACGAGCGCCAGCTGTCGGGCGACTGATTCTGCGATCGCGGCAGCCGCTGCATCGACGTCGCCCGTTCGCCGCGTGTCGCTTCGGGACCCGCTGCGCTCCGTTTCCGGCTTTCTGTCCGAACGAGGCGCCGCGGGGGTTGCCGCGCCGACTGCTACTCGGAGGCTTCGGGCAGCGCGAACGTGACGTACCGGCCCGGGCCCGGCTCTTCGCCCTCGCGGATGCCGAAGAGGCCGTAGCCGCCGGTCGCGATCGTGATGAACTGCCGGCCGTCCACTTCGTAGACGGCGGGCACCCCCTCGGACGCGGCCTGCAGCCGATACGTCCACAGGACTTCACCGGAGTCCCGGTCGTAGGCTCTGAAGGCCCGGTCCGACGAGGTGCCGACGAACAGCAGCCCCCCGGCCGTCGCGACCGGCCCTCCGCGCGGCGCATGACTGCCCGTGTCCGTGATGCCCTGCTCGGCCAGATAGCCGACCTGCCCGTTCGGCACCTGCCACTCGATCGTTCCGTCGTTGAGGTCGTAGGCCGTGAGCTGGGACCACGGCGGCCCGAGCGCAGACAGCCCGTTGCTCTGCAGCATGAAATCGATCGGCACCGTGTATTCGACGAAGTCCGGCCCCGCATTGGGCGGCGCCGGCGGCGTTGCGCCGGAGCCTCCGGGACCGCCGAAGCCTCCGGTCCCCGGCTCCCGAACCTGCAGCTTCGCCGTGGTCGGCAGCTCCTTCGATACGACGTACATCTTGCCGTTGACCGGGTCGACGGCGGAGCTGCCCCAGTTCGCGCCGCCGTTGTGGCCCGGCAGCATGATCGTGCCTTCGAGGCTGGGCGGCGTGTACAGACCTTCGTTGCGATAGGTGCGCAGGATCTCGCGTACGGCCTCCTGGTCCTCCTCCGGGATGTACGGGTTGATGTCCTCTTCCGTGAAGGACATCCGCGCGAACGGCGGGGGCTTCGTCGGGAAGGGCTGAGTCGGCGAGGACTGCTCGCCCGGCGCGTCGCTCTGCGGGACCGGACGCTCCTCGATCGGCCACAGCGGCTCGCCGGTCTCGCGGTCGAAGACGAACAGCAGGCCCTGCTTCGTGGCCTGCGCGACGACGTCGACCTCCCGCCCTTCGTGCATGACCGTCAGCAACTTCGGCGCCTGCGGGAGATCGAAATCCCAGAGGTCGTGATGGATCGTCTGAAAGTGCCAGATTCTCTCGCCCGTGCGCGCGTCGAGCGCGACGACGCTGTTGCCGAACAGGTTGTCGCCGTGACGGTTCGCCCCGTAGAAGTCGTAGCGCGCCGTGCCGGTCGGGATGAAGGCGATGCCGCGCTCGACGTCGACCGTGGACTCGCTCCAGTTGTGCACGCCGCCGAAAGCGTCGGCCGCGTCGTTCGGCCAGGTATCGGCGCCGAACTCTCCGGGCCTCGGTACCGTGTGGAATACCCACTCGAGCTCGCCGGTGCGCACGTCGTAAGCATGGACGTCCGCAGGCGTGGAGCTGTAGCTCGCGCCGCCCGCGGGCAGCGAGACGATCACGAGGTTCTCGAAGATGCGGCCGGGGTTGCTGGTCTGCAGCGGACGCACCGTGCTGACGTCGTCGACCAGTCCGACGCGCAGGTCGACACGGCCGTTCTGCCCGAAGGCGTTGACCGTCCGGCCGTTGCGCGCGTCGATCGCGGTCAGATGCCCCTGATTGATGAACAGCAGCCGCCGGTCCGTGCGGTCCTCGCTCTCCCAGTAATTGATGCCGCGCGTGCCGACGGGGCCTTCGGTCGGGCGGCGCCACAGCTCCCGCCCCGTCGCGGCGTCGAGCGCGACGATAGACCGGTTTCTCGCGAGCACGTACATGACGCCGTCGACGACGATCGGGTTGAACAGATAGTTCCCGCCTTCGCCGGTCTCGTAGGTCCACGCCACCTCGAGGTCCGTGACGTTGCTCCTGTCGATCTGATCGAGCGCCGAGTACTGGGACGAGTCGGCGCCGCCGAGATATTGTTCCCAGGTGCGATAGTTCGGCGCGGCCGCCGGCGGCTCCCGAGTCTGTGCCGCGGCGCCGCCGGCGACGAGCGCGGCGACCAGTGCGGCCGCTGCCCGCAGACGCAGTGGCGGCAGGGGGGTTACGGACGACGCTCGGGCGGCCCTGCCCGGGGCGTCGACGAACACCGCCTCTGCGGACGGTTCAGAAATCGTGTTGCAGATGGCCGTCTCCCCGCCGGAGCTCTTGAACTTCCGGGTCCGATACTAATTGATGGCGCCGAAAATGTCCGCTATCGGCGTTGCCGCTCTGTACGCGCGCGCTTTCGGCCGGTACTGTCGGGGGCGCCGGTCCCGCTCACCCGTTCATGAACGAACGGCAACCGGTCCGAGCATCGAGCCGCGGTGGCCGCGGCGCCGCGCGCAACGCGCCTGCGCGCGACGGCGCGCCGCGGCAAGCCTCGGCTGGACACGATGGACTCATGCACCGTTTCACCGCCTTCCTTCGCGAATCCCTTGCATCGCTCGAGAACCACCGTCTGTTCAGGCCGTGGCGTCACCATCTCGCGAAGCGCTCGCTGTGGCGGTTCGGCCGAAATGAAGTGGCGCGCGGCGCCGCGGTGGGGCTGTTCTTCGGGGTCATGACTCCCGTCGCGCAGATCCTGTTCGCGACGATCGCCGCGATCCTCCTGCGGGCGAATCTGCTCGTCGCCGCGGGCAGCACGCTGATCACGAACCCGTTCACGTTCCCGTTCGTCTATTACGGCGCGTTTCGCATCGGCGTGTTCGTGACCGGGCCCAGCCGCGAGCTCGCGGAGGACGTGGCCGTGTCGGAGCGGGCCGCGAACCGCGCGCTCGACGTCGACGACTGGTTTACGACGCTGTCGGAATGGATGGCCGCAGTCGGCTATCCGCTGCTGGTCGGCGTCTTCACGCTGGCCGTGGTGCTGGCGCTGGCGGGCTATCTGCTGTCCCACGTCGCCTGGGCGATCGCCGCGCGGCTGCGCGGCTCGTGACGCGGCGGTTGCGCGTCACATGTCGTACAGGATCGGCAGAACGATGGACAGGCCGATCCACATGATCAGCTGCAGCGGCACGCCGACGCGCAGGAAGTCCGAGAACTGGTAGCCGCCTGCGCTCATGACCAGCAGGTTCGTCTGATAGCCCACCGGCGTCAGGTAGCTCATGTTCGCGCCGAACAGCACGCCGAGCACGAACGGCTCTATCGGCGCCCCGAGCTGCTCGGCGACACCGATCGCGATCGGCGTCCCGAGCACGGCGATCGCGTTGTTCGTCACGACCTCCGTCAGCAGCGCCATGATGATGATGAAGCCGGCCAGCACGAGCGGCACGGGAAGGTCGCCGGTCAGCGCGACGTACAACGACGCGATGTAATTCGCCGCGCCGGTCGACGTCAGCGCAAGCCCGAGCGCGAGGCTGGCAACGATGACGAGGATGATGCGCCGGTCGAGCGCCCCCATCGCGTCCCGCCACGTCAGGCAGCGCGTCGCGAGCATCAGCGCCACTCCGAGCAGCGCCGCCAGCGAGATGCGCAGGATTCCGAACGCCGCGAACACGACCACGGCCGCCATGATCGTCAGCGCGGCCGAGGCCCGCTCGGTCCGCGGCACCGTGATGCGGCCGTCGAGCACCAGCACCTGACCGGAGCGCTTCAGCCGCTCGAGCGCTTCGGTCGTGCCCTGAACGAGCACGATGTCGCCGACGCTCAGAATCTCGCGAGCGAGCCGTTCTCCGGCGTCGCCCGGCTTCGATCCCGGCCGGTGCAGCGCCAGCGGAGCGAGCTCGTACGCCCACAGCATCCGGCTCGAGTCGAGCGAGGCCTGATCGAGCACGGATCCCTGCGTCACGACGACTTCCGCGAGGTGCTGATCGCTCGTCAGCGGGTGCTCGGGACCGACGCGCTCCTCGGTTTCGCCGACCAGGAGCGTCGCGCCGAGCAGCCGCTCGTACTCCTTCAGGTTCTCGGCCGTATCCCTGACGTGCAGCCGGTCCCCGGCGTTGATCACGACGGAGGGCAGCTTGACCAGGGACAGGCTGCCGCGCGCGACGCGCGACACCCTCAACGTGCCTTTCGTGTGCGCCAGCACGTCGGACAGCGTGCGCCCGTCCGCGAATCCGCCGTCGTTGATTCGCAGCTTCGCGTCGAAGAGCCGCGGCGCGACGTCCGTCAGCGGCGGCCTGCGGTTCGGCAGCAGCCGGGGCGCGATCAGCCACAGATACAGAATCGCGACTCCCCCGACCATGAAGACGGGCAGGGCGAAGTCGAACATCTGCAGCTCGCGCATGCCGAGATCGGCGGAGATCGTGACGACCAGCAGGTTCGTCGACGTGCCGATCGTCGTCGCCGAGCCGCCGACGATCGTCGCGAAGCCGATCGGCATCAGAATACCGGCGGGGGAGACACGTGCCTTCAGCGACACGGCCACGAGCAGCGGCAGCACCGCCGCGACGACGGGCGTGTTGTTCAGGAACATGCTCATGGCGGCGACGGTCAGCAGGGTCGCGAGGAAGGCGAGCTGTGGACGCTCCGCCCAGAGTCCCGACAGGGACTGTGCGATCGGCTGCAGAGCGCCCGTCGTCTCGAGTCCCTTGGCCAGAATCATCAGCGACGAGATCGCGATCAGCGCCTCGTTGCCGAAGCCGGACAATATGTCCTGCGCGCCGACGCGAGGACCGTCACCGCCGATCGGGAACAGCTCGAACCAGATCAGGATGACGATCAGCACCAGGAGGCTCGAAGCCTCGAGCAGGTACTTCTCCCGCGTGAACAGGAAAATCGCGAACAGCGCCAACGCTATCGCGAAGACGGCGTGGATGCTCGGCGGTGTCGGCACTTACGTCAGGGGGCCGAGGTGGACTCCAGATAACGGAAGAAATCCGAATCCGCGTCGATCATCAGCGTCGTGTTTTCCCCGAGCGTGCCGTAGCTCTCCAGCGTCTTGAAGAACTGGTAGAACTCCGGATCCTGCCCGTAAGCCTCTCCGTAGATGCGCGTCGCTTCCGCATCGGCCGCGCCGATTATTTCCTGCGCCGCGCGCTCGGCTTCGGAGTTGATACGCCGCAACTCGCGCTCCATGACGCCGAGAATCTCCTGGCTGCGGCCTTCGCCCTCGGAACGGAATCGCGCAGCGATGCTCTGGCGCTCCGAGATCATGCGGCTCTCGACCTCCTCGCGCACGGATTCGATGTAGTTGATGCGCTTGATCCGGACGTCGATCAGGTCGATGCCGAGGCTCGGCATCAGCCGCGCCGCGGCTGCCAGCATCTCCTCCTCGAGCTGGGCGCGGCCTTTCTGCGGACGCTCGAGATCCGTCTCGGCCAGGGCGTCGACCTCTTCCTCGGCGAGGGCCGACACGTCCACCTGCCAGTCGGCCGAGCGCACGATCTCCTCGAGCTCCGTGCCCGACACGATGTCGCGCGTGACGGAGTCGAGGATGTCGTCGAGCCGCGTGCGGGCGCCGGCCTCGTCCCGGACCGAGCGCAGGAACTGCAGCGGATCCTCGATGCGCCAGCGTGCGGTGGTGTCGACGACGATGAACTCGCGGCCAAGCGTCGGGATCTGGCTGACGTCGCCGTCCCAGGTCAGCAGGCGCCTGTCGAAACGCCGCACTTCCTGAATGAACGGCACGCGCCAGTGCAGGCCCGGCTCCGTGATCACGTCGCCGATCGGTTCACCGAACTGCACGATGATGCCCTGCTCGGCCTGGTCGA
>JAFGNC010000412.1 GCA_016927175.1 Gammaproteobacteria bacterium
GAGTCTTCAGCCTTGTCCAAGAACATCAGCATTTTCGCCACCTTCGGCCTCAGAACGCTGGCGGCCGCCGCCCTTTGCGCGGCGAGCGGCGTCGCGCTGACGCAGGACGCCCAGGCGCCTCTAGCGCCGCTCAGCATCGAGGGCGACGCCGAGCGCGGCGAGCTGCTCGCGGAGACGTGCTCGGGCTGCCACGGCATTCCCGGCTACCGCAACGCCTATCCGTCCTTCCACGTGCCGAAGCTCGGCGGGCAGAATCAGGATTACCTCGAGGTCGCGCTGCAGGGCTACCGCCGCGGCACGCGCGGCCACCAGACGATGCAGGCGCAGGCGGCGCCGCTGACGGACCAGGACATCGCCGATCTCGCGGCCTATCTGAGCGGTCTCGAGGACGGCCAGGCGACCGGAATCTCCCGCGCCAGCGCCGACGCGATCCGCGCCGGCCAGGAAGCCGCGGCCACCTGCGCGGCCTGCCACGGCGAGGCCGGCATTTCGCCCGCGCCGCAGTGGCCGAATCTCGCGGGGCAGCACCAGTCCTACCTGATGCACGCGCTGACGCAGTACAAGAGCGGCCAGCGCAAGGACATGGTCATGGCGCCCCTCGTCGCGCCGCTCGACGACGAGACGATCGAGCAGCTCGCGGCCTATTTCGCATCTCAGCCGGGGCTGTACACGACCGACGACATGTAGCACCGGCCGCCGCGGTCGGCCCGCCCGAGGTGCCGCACCGCCGCGCCTTGCCGCCCCGCCGCTCGTATACTCGCGCGCATGCAGCAGGATCCGCGGCTGGACGAGACCCGGGTCGGACGCGCCCTCCGGCGCGCCGGCATCGACGTTCCGGCAGAGCGGCTCGCGACGCTCGTGGAATTCCTGCGCCTGCTGGTCAAGTGGAACCGGGTCTACAACCTGACGGGCATCCGCGACGCGGACGAGCTCGTCGAGCGCCACCTCGTCGAAAGCCTCGCGCTGGCCCCGCTGCTGCGCGGCACGCGCATCGCCGACGTCGGAACCGGAGCGGGGCTGCCCGGCATGCCGCTTGCGATCGTCGAGCCGGAGCGCAGGTTCGTGCTGGTCGAAAGCCGCGCGAAGCGCGTGCGGTTCCTGCGCCACGCCGTCGGCGAGCTCGGGCTCGGCAACGTGGAGGTGGCGCATGCGCGGGTCGAGCACTTACCTTGCGAGCGTCCGTTTGATACCGTGCTGGCTCGAGCGGTCGCGCCGCCGGCAGATCTCATCAAAATGACGCGGCACCTGACCGCTCCGGGGAGCATCCTGTTATTGCTGACTGCCGAGCGCCTGGAGCGGGAGTGGCGCGGGCTCGCGCAGGACTACCGTCTGCGGCCGGTCGACGTCGAGACCGCGGCGAGGCTCAGGCACAGCTCGATCGTGATGCTGGAACGCAGTGGTAGCCCGGAATGACCGACGGGCGGCTGATGGGCGACTGATGGCCAAAATCATAGCTGTCGCGAACCAGAAGGGCGGGGTCGGCAAGACCACGACCTGCGTCAACCTGGCCGCCTCGCTCTGCGCGACGCAGCGGCGCGTGCTGCTGATCGACCTCGATCCGCAGGGCAATGCGACCATGGGTTCCGGCGTCGACAAGACCGCGCTCGAGGCCACCGTCTGCGACGTGCTGCTCGACGATGTGCCGATCCGCGACGCGCTCGTGCGCCCGCCGGAGGGCGGTTTCGACGTGCTGCCGAGCAATCAGGACCTGACGGTGGCCGAGGTCGAGCTGCTGACGAAACCCGACCGCCAGTACCGTCTGCGGCGCGCGCTCGAGGCCGTCGCGCCGGACTACGACTATGTGCTGATCGACTGCCCGCCCGCCATCAACATGCTGACGGTCAACGCGCTGACGGCGGCCGACCACGTGCTGATCCCGATGCAGTGCGAGTACTACGCGCTCGAGGGCCTGACGGCGCTGATCGACACGATCGAGCAGATCCGCTCGAGCGCGAATCCGAAGCTCGAGATCCACGGCATCCTGCGCACGATGTTCGACCCGCGGAACAATCTCGCGAACGAGGTTTCGTCGCAGCTGATGGACCACTTCGGGGAGCGGGTCTACCGAACCGTGATCCCCCGCAACATCCGCCTCGCCGAGGCGCCGAGCTTCGGCAAGGCCGTGCTTTTCCACGACAAGTACTCCCGCGGCGCGCTCGCCTATCTCGCGCTCGCCGGCGAGATCAACAGACGCGAGAGCGCTGCCGGAGTCGGCGGCGCCGCTGAGGCCAATTGACGGAGACTGAAGACGGATGGCCAAGAGAAGAAGCCTGGGCCGGGGTCTCGACGCTCTGCTGAGCTCGACCTCTCCGCCCGCGCAATCCGCCGAGGCCGACACGGCCGACGAGCGCGAAACGCCGGTGCGCGCCGACGACGCGCTGCGCGAGCTGCCGGTGGACCTGCTGCAGCGCGGTCGCTACCAGCCGCGCATCGACATGCGCGAGGAGACGCTGGCCGAGCTCGCGGAATCGATCCGGCAGCAGGGCGTCGTGCAGCCGATCGTCGTGCGGCCGCTCGAGCGCAGCGCCGGCGAGACCCGCTACGAGATCATCGCCGGCGAGCGCCGCTGGCGGGCCGCGCAGATGGCCGGCCTCGACCGGGTGCCGGCGCTGATCAAGGACATCCCCGACGAGGCGGCCGTCGCCGTCGCGCTGATCGAGAACATCCAGCGCGAGAACCTGAATCCGCTCGAGGAGGCGCGCTCGCTGCACCGGCTGATCGACGACTTCGACATGACGCACCAGCAGGCGGCCGACGCGGTGGGCCGCTCGCGCGTGGCCGTCAGCAATCTGCTGCGGCTGCTGGAGCTGCCGGACGCCGTCCGCGAAATGCTCGAGCGCCGCGAGCTCGACATGGGCCATGGCCGCGCGCTGCTCGGCGTCGCGTCCAACGCGCAACGGATCGAGCTGGCCAGAAAGATCGCCCGGGACGGGTGGAGCGTCCGCGAGACCGAGAAGGCCATCCGCCGGCTGTCGGGCGGCGCCGAC
>JAFGNC010000057.1 GCA_016927175.1 Gammaproteobacteria bacterium
AAGATGCGCGCGTGCGCGTGCTCGCCTCGAAAAACAGATTCGCGACCGTTTGCCCTTTCAGCGTCTCGTCCCGCGGAGGAGGCTGCCCTGCCGGACGGCGGTAGCGCATCGCCTGCTCGATGATCCGCTCCATCCGGCTGCGGTCGAGGTCGGACAGCGTGATCAGGTGCCGCAGCGCCCCGTTCTTGCCGAGCTGCTCGACCTGCACGCGCGAGTCCGTCATGCGCCGTCCGCCCTTTCCGCGAGCCATTGCTCGGCGATGTGGCAGGCCGCATAGCGGTCGACGCTGTCCTTGCGGACGCGCCGCCGCAGCGCGCCGGCTCGGCGGCCTTCGCGCAGCTCCGCCGCCGCCGCGGCGGAGGTCAGCGTCTCGTCGACCGTCTCGATGCCGACGCCGTAGCGCTCGTGCAGCGCCGCGACGAAGGAGCGGACCCGGCCCGCCAAGCGCTCGGCGCCGTCCGAGCCCTGCGGCATGCCGACCACGAGGACGCCGGGTGCCCATTCTTCGATCAGCGCGTCGATCTTCGGCCACGGCACGTCCCGGCCGACGTCGAGCGTCGTCAGCGGAGTCGCGGTGCGCGTATGCAGGTTAGCGGTCGCGACGCCGAGGCGCCGCAGGCCGAAGTCGAACGCAAGCACGACGTCAGCGCCGCGGCCGCCGGTAACGGATGAGGCTCGCCGCGACGTCACGCGTGGCCGGCATAGCTCGCGAGCTGATGGATGTCCACGCCGAGCAGGCCTGCGGCTGCCGACCAGCGCTGCTCGAAGGGCGTGTCGAAAAGGACGGTCGGATCCGCCGCAACGCTGAGCCAGGCGTTGGCGGCGAGCTCGGCTTCGAGCTGCCCCGCGTCCCACCCTGCGTAGCCGAGCGCGACGAGGACCGGGTCCGGACCCTCACCCCGAGCGAGCGCGCCGAGGATGTCCTGCGAAACGGTGACCTTGATGCCGCCGGACGTGACCAGCGTCGAATCGAACTCCCTGTCCGAGCGATGCAGCACGAAGCCGCGGTCGCGGCGCACCGGGCCGCCGGCGAGCACCGGCATGTCGTTCAGGCTCGGATCCACGGCCTCGAGCGACAGCTGCCGGAACACCTCGTCGAGGAGCATGTCGGTCGGCCGGTTCACGACGATGCCGAGCGCTCCCTCCTCGTCGTGCTTGCACACGTACGTGACGGTCTCGTTGAAGTTCGGATCCCCCATCGCGGGCATGGCGATCAGGAAATGGTCCTGCAGTGACCGCACAGGATGAACCTCGTGTTCGTGCAATTGACGAATTCTAGCGCAGCGGGCCGCTGCCGTCCCGCCGTCCGCAGTCGGAGACAGTCAGCGCGCGGCGGCGGCCGCCGAGGCCTCGGCGCCGTCCAGAAACTGCCATTCGTAGGCGAAACGCAGCACGTCGTACTCGGCTCTGATCGCGTCCGGCAGCGGATCGAACGGCGCCGCGAGCCGCAGGATACCGACCGCTGCCTGGTCGAGCGCGGAGTTGCCGGACGAGCGGCGCACGACGATCTCCTCGAGCTCCCCTGCCGCGCCGATCGCGACCTCGAGCGTCGGCCGGCCGAAGCCGTGGTCGCCGCGGAAGCGCTCCGGAAAGTTGACCGTGCCGATGCGCTCGACGCGGCGGCGCCACTCGTCGAGATAGGCGGCCAGCACCGACTCCTGAGTGGTCGGCTTCGGCGTCTCGTCGCTGTCGTCGCTGTCCGGCAGCCGCGCCTCGACGTCGATCTCGTTGGCGAGCGCCTGCCGCGCCGACACATTGAGCAGCGCGGCGGCCGACTGCACCACGGCGGCCGGCACGTCGGTCGATTTCGGCAGGGCCTGCACGCGCTCGCCGCTTGCTCCTCGGGTCACGACCTGCTCGACCGGCGGCGCTTCCTCGCGCGGGCGAGCGTCCGCGGCATCGGCGGCGCCGGGATCGCCGGCCTGCGTCAACGGCTGGTCGGCCGCCAGCGGGGTCGTCGGGCGCTCGCCTTCGGCCGCCCGCCCGCCGCCCTGCTGATTCGCGTCCGCGAGCAGCTCGCTCTGCTGCGGCGGGTCCACCTCGCTGCTGTCGACGACGAGCGTGACGTTCAGCGACGGCAGCACGTCGGTCTTCGGGAGCAGGCTGGCCGTGAACGTTACGCCGAGGATCACGACGCCGTGCGCGAGCAGCGCGACGAACAGCGTCGAGCTCAGCCGGTCCGCGAGCCGGACCGGCGGACCGTCGAGCGCGTCCGCGGGCGCGGGCTTACGATTCGCCGGCGCCATTCGCCCGCTCCGGCTCCCGGCGCTCGAGCCGGGTCCGCATCGTGTCGGTCGTCTCGACGTCGCCTTCGGCTCCGACGCGCAGAGCCGCGTGGATGCCCATCGCTTCGGCCGTCTTCCGCCAGCCGTCGGCGCCTGCGACGAATACGGCCGTCGCGGCCGCGTCGGCCACGACGCCGTTGTCGGCGACGACCGTGACCGCCTGCGTGTCCGCGGTCGGGTAGCCGGTGCGCGGATCGAGAAGGTGGTGCCTGCGCGTGCCGTCGCGCTCGAAATAGCGTTCGTAGTCCCCGGACGTGAACGCCGCTTCGCCGTCGCGCAGCTCGATGACGCCCAGCACGCCTTCGCCGCGCGGCGATGCGATGCCGATGCGCCACGGGCGCTCGCGGTGCGCCCCGAGCGCGCGGACGTCGCCGCCGGCGTTGACGAGGGCGTGCCTGATGCCGTGCCGACGCAGCAGCTCGATGGCCCTGTCTATGGCTTCCCCCTTCGCGATGCCGCCGAGGTCGAGCTGAACCCTGCGCCCGTTCGCGCTGACGACGCCGTCCTCGATCCCGAGCTCGGCGACGCGGACCGCTTCGCGGCGCCAGGCCTCGATCGCCGCAGGCCGAGGCTCGGCCGCGTCCGGCTCGGGCGACGTGTGAAAGCCCCACATCTCGACGAGCTCGCCTACGCCGGGCTCGAACGCGCCGCCGCTCAGCGCGGCGAGCCGCTGTGCCTCGGCGAGGAGCCCCGCCATTTCGTCGCTGACGGAAACGGCGCGCCCGTCGCGCAGGCCGTCGTTCAGCGCTCGCAGCTCGCCGTCGGCCCAGGCGTAGTAGTCGACCTCGAAGCGCCGCAGCATCGATTCGATCTCCTCGATGGCCGCGGCGGCGACCCGCTCGTCGTCGGCGCCGACCGTGACGTCGACCCAGGTGCCCATCGAGTAAATGCGCTGCTCGACGAAGCGCGGGCCGCTGTCGGCACAGCCGCCGAGCGCGGCGCCGAGGGCGCCGAGCGCGGCGGCGCCGACGGCGGCGGCAAGGCTCGCGCGTGTCGGCTGCGTGCTCGAGTGAGGTAAAAAATGCATTCAGCGGCGGTTGCGGAGGCGCTGCTCGATGGCGTCCATCAGTCTAGCAGCGATGTCGATGCCGAATTCCCGATCCAATTCACGTATTCCGGTCGGGCTCGTCACGTTGATCTCCGTCAGATAGTCGCCGATCACGTCGAGGCCGGCGAACAGCACGCCTTTGCTCGCGAGGATCGGGCCGACCTCGCTGCAGAGCCAGCGGTCGCGCGGCGTCAGCTCGCGGCCTTCGGCGCGCGCGCCCATGACCAGGTTGCCGCGGCTCTCGCCGAGCGCCGGGATGCGGGCGAGGGCGTAGTCGATCGGCTGACCGTCGATCAGCAGGATGCGCTTGTCGCCGTCTGCGATCTCCGGCACGTACCGCTGTGCCATAGTGAATCGCGAGCCGTGGTCGGTCAGCGTCTCGATCACGACGTTCGTGTTCGGATCGCCCTTCCTGACCACGAAAATCGACCGCCCGCCCATGCCGTCCAGCGGCTTCATGACGATCGCCGCGTGCTCTTCGAGAAAGCCCAGCAGGTCGCCGCGGCTGCGCGTGATCAGCGTCGGCGGCGTGCAATGGGAGAACCAGGCCGTATAGGCCTTCTCGTTGATCTCGCGCAGGCTCGACGGACGGTTCACGACCAGCAGCCCCCGCTCCTCGGCGAGCTGCAGGATATAAGTGGTGTAGATGTACTCCATGTCGAACGGCGGGTCCTTGCGCATCAGCAGGACGTCGAGGCCTTCGAGCCGCCCGTTCCAGTCGTCGCCGAAGGAAAACCACCGCTCTTCGTCGTCCTCGACGTCGAGCAGCCGGCCGCGGCCGATCGCGGCGCCTTCCCGGACCGACAGATCCCCCTGCCGGAAGTAGACGATGGTCCACCCCCGGCGCCTGGCCGCGAGCAGCATCGCCAGCGTCGAATCCTTCCTCGGCTTGATCGTCTCGATCGGATCCATGACGACGCCGAGCAGGCGCGGTGCGCTGTCCATGTGGCCCTCGCTTTTTGAGTGCAGGTTCGCAGTTTCGCCGAAGACGGCAACGCTACCATAGCTTCGGCAAACGCGCCCCGCTCGCGCGAGGGGGACGTTGCGGCGGCCGGCGAAGCGCTAACCGCTGTCGCCGGCCGGGCGGGAAGCCGATCGACGCAGTCGATGGAAGGCTCTCAATCAATATGTTAAAAGGCGCCATGTATTCGGCGTTCCATTGCATCGCAGGGGCGGGGTCAGCGGTGCAATCGCAGCAGGGAGACGTGCGTGTCGAGCCGTAACGCAGCAAGCCCGAAGCAGGGCCTTCATGGCCTGAAGATTCTCGTCATCGACGACAGCAAAACGATACGCCGCACGGCCGAGACGCTGCTCGCCAAGGAGGGCTGCTCGGTCTTCACCGCCGTCGACGGCTTCGACGCGCTGTCGAAGATCGCCGATCACCAGCCAGACATCATCTTCGTCGACATCATGATGCCGAGGCTCGACGGCTACCAGACGTGCTCGCTGATCAAGCACAACAAGATGTTCAAGGACACGCCCGTGATCATGCTGTCGAGCAAGGACGGGCTGTTCGATCGGGCCCGCGGCCGTCTGGTCGGCTCGGAGCAGTATCTGACGAAGCCCTTCACGAAGGACGAGCTGCTCGGAGCGATCCACAGCCACGTGGCGCGGTGACAGCGAGGTAGCGGTATGGCGCTGATAATGATCGTCGACGATTCACCGACCGAGGTGCATGTCCTGAAGACCGCGCTGGAGCGGCACGGTTTCGAGACGGTTTCCGCCGCGGACGGCTCCGAGTGCATCAGTCTCGCCCGCGAGATGCGTCCCGACCTGATCCTGATGGATGTCGTGATGCCGGGAGTCAACGGCTACCAGGCCACCCGCACGCTGACCCGCGATCCGCTGACGAAGACCATACCGATCGTCATGATCACGACGAAAGATCAGGAGACGGACCGCATCTGGGGCCTGCGGCAGGGCGCCGTCGATTATCTGGTCAAGCCGGTCAGCGAGGCCGTGCTGGTCGCGAAGGCGAGCGAGGTTCTCGAGCGCGCCCAGGGGCAGTCCGCTTGAGCCTGAAGGCCCTGACACAGCGGCCGTTCGAGCTGCTGCTCGAGCTCGAGCGGCTCGCGCGTGCGGCCGTCGCGGCACGCGACGGCGGCGATACGCCCGCTGACGAATGGGTCGGGATCGGTTTCCGGCTCGGCAAGGAGCAGTTCGTGACGGGCCGCGCCGACGTGCGGGAGGTCCTGCCGGTGCCGGACCAGATCACGCGGGTGCCGGGCGGCAAGTCCTGGCTGCGCGGGATCGCGAATCTGCGCGGGCAGCTGCTGACCGTCGTCGATCTGCGGGCGTTTCTCGGCGCCGGCAGCGCCATGCTCGACCGAAAGACCCGGATCATGGTGGTCGCCAGCCGCGAGGTGCCGACGGGGCTCGTCGTCGACGAGGTCGTCGGGTTCCGGCGTTTCGGAATGGACGACTACAAGGAGAGCGTGCCGCCGACCGTGATCCGCTGCGAGCACTATCTCGAAGGGGGCTTCAGTCATGGAGCGGACGTCTGGCCGCGCTTCAGCCTGCGCAAGCTGCTCGGCGACGAGCAATTCCTGAACGCGGGCGAGGCGCTCAAATCTTGAGCTCGACATCGGCATGATCAAATCGAGTGCGTGGACCAAGTTGCTGTGGCCGCTCGCGTTCGCGCTCGCGGCCGTTCTGATCGCCACGGCCGTGCTGCTGATGCGGGGCGGCGCCGGCTCGGCCGGCGGCGCGGCGCAGTTGATGGCCGCGGCGCAGGCGGCGCGTGCCGACGCGCGGGCCGCTTTCGGCGGCGATGCCGCGAAGCTCGACGCGCTCGCGGCGGCCCGCGGCGACATCCTGAGCCTGCGGAGCGAGCTTGCCGCGAGCGGTGACGGCGCCGCAGCGACGTTCGCCGCGGACGGCGACTGGGACGGCGCCGTCCGGAGCCTCGGCGAGATCGTCGAGGTCCGCGAAGATCTGCTGGCGGCGCGCCGCGCCCGTGACGGCATCGAGGCGCTGCTGCCGGATCTGCTGGCCGCGATGGGTAATCTGATGGCGAGCCTCGCGCCGCAGGAGCTCGACGCGAACCGCGCTCAGGTCGAGCGTTTCGAGCTGGCCGTCGAAGGCGTGCGGCAGGACCTCGCCGCGCTGGCGGCAGCCGACGCGGTCGAGCCGGCGCTCGCGGGCCTCGGCGACGCGGGCGAGTACCTGGGGCAGGTGATCCGCGGGCTGCGCGGCGAGGACGCGGGCCTCGGGCTGACGCCGCCCGCGTCGGCGCCTGCGGCCGACCTCGAAGCGGCGACGGCCGCGTTCGAGCGGGCCCGGGCGGCGCTGACGGCGCTCGCCGCGGAGGCCGGAACACTGGCGGCCGCGCAGCGGGCGATGCTCGCGTTCGATGCGGCGGCCGAGTCGCTGATGGCGGACTATCGCGCGCTGCCGGCGGCCGGCGCGCCCGCGTCCGCGGGCAATCTGCCGCTGACGCTGACCGGCGCCGCGTTCGTGCTGCTCGTGCTGATGGCGTTCGCCTATTCCCGCGCGCGGGAGTTCCGCCGGGCCGCCGAGGCCCAGGCGGAGCAGAACGAGCGTAATCAGCAGGCGATCCTGCGCCTGCTCGACGAGCTGTCGAGCCTCGCGGACGGCGACCTGACCGTGCAGGCGACGGTCACGGAGGACATCACCGGCGCGATCGCCGACTCGATCAACTACGCGATCGAGGCGCTGCGCGAGCTGGTCTCGACCGTCGACGAGTCGTCGATTCTCGTCGACGCGGCGGCGAAGCAGAGCGACGCGACCGCCCGGCACCTGGTTCGTTCGAGCGAGATGCAGGCGAAGCAGGTCGCGGCCGCCTCCGAGTCGGTCGCGCAGATGGTGCAGTCGATCGAGGAAGTCTCCGGCAACGCGGAGCGCTGCTCCGACGTCGCGCGCCACGCCGTGGACGTCGCGCACAAGGGCGGCGAGGCGGTGCGCCGCACGATCGACGGCATGAACACGATTCGCGAGACGATCCAGGACACGTCGAAGCGGATCAAGCGTCTCGGCGAAAGCTCGCAGGAGATCGGCAACATCGTCGAGCTGATCGAGGAGATCGCGGAGCAGACCAACATCCTGGCGCTGAACGCCTCGATCGAAGCGTCACGGGCCGGCGAAGGCAGCCGCGGCTTCGCCGTCGTCGCCGACGAGGTGCAGAAGCTCGCGGAACGCTCGTCGAGCGCAACCCGCAAGATCGAGGTGCTGGTCAGCACGATCCAGTCCGACACGAACGAGGCCGTCGTGTCGATGGAGCGCAGCACGACCGACGTCGTCGGCGGCGCGCTGCTCGCGGAGAACGCCGGTGCCGCGCTCGAGGAGATCGAGCAGGTGTCGCATCAGATCGCGAGTCTCGTCCAGAACATCTCCGGGTCGGCGAGGGAGCAGACCGGCGCGACGAGCGCGATCCTCGAGAACATGCGCGTGCTGAAGGACATCAGTGCAAAGACGAAAGAATCGACAAACGCCGCCTCGAGCGCGATCAGCAAGCTGTCGGAGCTCGCATCGCAGCTGAGGAGGACGGTCGCAGGATTCACGCTGCCGGATCAGGACCAGGTCGGACGCACGAGCGGCGTGCTCGCGCCGACGCCGATCGCGGCGAGCGTCGAGCCCGTGCCGCGGCGCGCGCCCGACGAGCCGGCAGTCCGTCCGGAGCCCCGCCGACGATCCGGCTGAACCTCGTCAAGTGAATATGACTGCAGACATCGGGACGATGAACGACCTCGCGGCGCACTCGCTCGACCTCGTCAGCCGCGAGCTGAACAGCACGCTCGAGGCTTCGCGCCGGGAGCTCGAGGACTACATGGAGGGCCAGGCCGGCCGCGACGCCCTGGTGCGCGCCGCCGACCTGCTGCACCTCGCGCACGGCGCGCTGAAGGTCATCGAGGTGCACGGCGCCGGCATGCTGGCCGACGAGATGGAGCAGGCCTGCCGTCATCTCGCGACGCTCAGGGACCAGGAGCAGCTCGAATCGGGGCTCGAGGCGCTGACGCGCGCGACCGTGCAGCTGCCGGCCTATCTCGACCGCGTGCTGAGCGGCGGCCGCGACGTCGCGCTGGTACTGCTGCCGCTGCTGAACGACCTGCGCCAGGTGCGCGGAATCGACACGCTGTCCGAAGGTTCCCTGCTGCTGCTGAACGCGGGACCCTACGAGCGGCACATCGCATCCCGGCCGCAGGTCGCCGTCGACTCGAGGTCGAGCCGGCAGTTCCAGCTCGCGGCCCGCAAGCTGCGGCCGGCGTTCCAGACGGCGCTGCTGCACTGGATCAAGGGCGACGACGGCGTCCAGCAGCTCGACAAGCTTCTGCAGGTCAGCGATGCGCTGGCCAAGGCCGCGTCGACGGAGCCCGTTCAGCAGCTGTGGCAGGTGCTGTCGGCCGTGCTGATCGGGCTGAAGTCGGACGATCTCGAGGCGACTGTCGCCCTGAAGCGGCTGGTGGGCCAGGCGGACCGTCAGCTGAAGCGCCTGATAGACGGCGGGGAGGCCGCGTGGATCCACAGTCCGCCGGTCGATCTGTTGAACAGTCTGCTGTATTACGTCGCCCGCGCCAGCGGCGAGCACGAGCGGCTCGTCGCGATCCGCGAGCGCTACGGGCTCGACGAAGCGGTGCCGGCGGAGGAGCAGCTCGCCGAGGCGCGCGAAGGCCTGTCCGGGCCGAGCGTGAAGCTGATGCGCACGGTCGCGAAAGCGATCAAGGAAGATCTCGGCTCCGTCAAAGACGTGCTCGACATCTTCGTCCGCACCGGCATGGAGGATCTCGAGCAGCTGAAGCCGCAGCTCGACATGCTGAAGAAAATCGGCGACACGCTCGGCGTGCTCGGGCTCGACCGCGCCCGGGACCAGATTCAGCGCGAAGGGCGCGAGCTCGCCGCGATCGTGACGAGCGGGCAGATCACGGATCAGCGCGCGCTCGAGCGCATGGCCGCGACCCTGCTCGACGTCGAGGACGCGCTCGACCGGGAGCTGGTCCGCGCGGTCGTGCCGGGTGACGGCGACGCGACGCCGGAGGAAGCCGAGTCCGCGGCGCAGTACCGCCACGTGACGCAGGCCGTCATGGGCGAGTGCATCGTGAACCTCGCCAAGGTCAAGGAGGCCGTGACGCAGCTGATCGATGCGCCGGCCGACGGCCGGGCGCTGGAGCAGGTGGCGCCGCTGCTGCGCGGCATCACGGCCGGGCTGCTGATGCTGAACAAGACGAAGGCCGTCAAGATCGTCGAACGCATCGGCAACGTGATCGGGAGCCGTCTCGGTCCCGGCCACAAGCCGCTGAAGCCCGAGCACATGGAACGGCTGGCCGACGCCGTCGTCAGCGTCGAGTACTACATGGAGACGGTCAGCACGGGCCGCAACGATCCGTGGTACATGCTGGACAATGCCGGCCGCTGCCTCGAGCTGCTCGAGACGCTGCCGCCGACCAAGGGCGGAGGCGACGCGTCGCAGACCGTGACCGCCATGCGGCCGAGGAAGGCCGCGAAAGAGCCGCCGTCGGTCATGGAGGTCGACGAGGAGCGCTCCGACCCCGAGCTGCTCGAGCTGTTCATCGAAGAGGCCAAGGAAGAGATCGCCGGCATCGACCGCTTCCTGCCGGCGTGGATCGAAAGACCGGACGACTCCGAAGCGCTGATTGCGGTCAGGCGCTCGTTCCATACGCTGAAGGGCAGCGGCCGCATGGTCGGCGCGCAGCTGATCGGCGAGTTCTGCTGGAGCGTCGAGAGCCTGCTGAACCGGCTGATCAATCAGACGCTGAGCCCGACGCCGGCGATGGCCGCGTTCATCGGCGAGGCGGCCGGCGCGTTGCCGCAGCTGGTCGAGCAGCTCGAGATCGGCACCGCGCCGCGAGTGGACGTGCAGCTGCTGATGAAGCGGGCCGAAGCTTTCGCGGCCGGCGATCCCGACGCGGCGAGCCTGACCAGCGAATCCCTGCGGCTTCCCGCCGTCGAGCCGCCGGCCGCGCAGCCGGAGGAGCCGCCTGGCTCGGGTCTCGATCCCGTGCTGTCGGAAATCTTCGTCAAGGAGACGCTGGGGCATCTCGAGGTCATCCGCGAGCATGCGGCCGCAGCGCGGATGGGCGCCGTGCCGCTGCCCGTCGAGGAGCCGCTGTACCGCGCCTCCCATACGTTGCTCGGCAGCGCAAAGATGGCGGGCTATGCGCCTGCGGTCGCTCTGGCGCGGCCGCTCGCGCAGTACCTCGGCCGCCATCACCAGTCGGGCAGGGGGCTCGGCGCGGAGGGCGTGGCGGCCCTGACCGCGGCCGCGGACGAGATCGAACGGCTGACGGCCGCTTTGACCGCGGGCGAAGCGTTCGCACCCGCCGCGGACCTCGTCGCAACGCTCGAGCGGCTCGACGCGGCCTCGCGCAGGGACACGGCCGCGTCCGAGCGGTCGCTGCCCGACGTGTCGGACGCCGCGTCGGCAGCGGAAGACGGCGCCGAGCCGGCCGCGGCGGACGCGGACGGGGGCGAGCCGCAAGCGGGTGTCGCGGACGGCGCCGCGGGGACGGCCGAGCCCGCCATAGCCGAGGCATCGCCGCCAGCCGCCGCGGCCGAGCCGCCGGAGCATGGCGCGCCGACCGCCGACGGCGCGGACGCCGGTGTGGTCGCCGCGTTCGATCCCGAGATCGCCGCGATCTTCACGGAGGAGGCGGCCGAGATACTCGAGGGCGCCGATACGGCACTGGAGCGTATGCGCGCCGACGGCGCCTCGCCCGAGTCGCTCGTCGAGATGCAGCGGCTGCTGCACACGCTGAAGGGCGGCGCGCGCATGGCCGGCATCACGCCGATGGGCAACCTGAGCCATGCGCTCGAGACGCTGCTCGCCGGCATGGCGGACAGGCGGATCGACCCGACGACGCAGGCGCTCGGCGTCGTGCAGCAGTGCATCGACCGGTTGCATCAGATGCGCGACCTCGTCGACGCCGGCAGGGGACTCGCCGAGGAAGCGGCGCTGATCCGCCGCGTCGAGGAATGCGCGCGTGCGCGCGGCCACGTCGAGTCCGCAGACGCCGCTGCGCCGGCCGAAGCCGCGGGCGGAACGGCGGTCACGCCTTCCGCAGCCGCGCCGGTCGAGGTGTCGGACGAAGCCCCGGCGCCCGCGCCGGGCGAAACCGAGGGCGGCATCGAGATCGTGCTCGAAGAGGCGGCGTCCGCCGCGAGCCTCGACGCTCGCGTCGAGCCGGGCGAGGAGCCGACGCTGTCGCAGCCCGCCCTGACCGCATCCGCGGACCCCGCCGAGTCCTCCGAAACAACGGCCCATCACGCCGGCCGCGAAGCGGCGGACGAGACGGAGCCTACGCTCCTCGCGGAAGACGCGAAATCCGCGCTCGAGGCCGCTTCGGAGGCCGCCGCCGAGACCGTCCCGGAGCTCGCTGTCGGGGCCGGCCCGCAATCCGCCGCCGAGACCGTCCCGGAGCTCGCAGCCGGAGCCGCCGCGGAACCCGCAGCCGATGTCGCCGCGGGATTCGCGGCCGAAGCCGCAACGCCGCGTCGGCCGGCGGCAGGGCCCGCGCCCGCCGTCCCCGCCGTCGACGCCGGCCCCGGCGCGCCGCCGGCCGCGGAGCTGCGTGCCGCCGAGCGCGCCGAAACGGCACGCGTCGATGCGGCGCTGCTCGACTCGCTGCTGAACAATGCCGGCGAGGTCAGCATCTTCCAGTCGCGCCTGAATCAGCAGGTGCATTCGATCGACTTCCACCTCGGCGAGCTTGCGCAGACGGTGACGCGGCTGCGCGAGCAGCTGCGCAAGCTCGAGGCGGAGACCGAAGCACAGATCCTGCATCGGCACCAGGACGACCCGGGAGCGGACGAAGGCTTCGATCCGCTCGAGCTCGATCGCTACTCGACGATCCAGCAGCTGTCGCGCGCGCTGGCCGAGACGGCCAACGACGTCGCGAGCATCAACGAGCTGCTGCAGGGGCTGACGACCGAGGCCGACACGCTGCTGACGCAACAGGCGCGCGTGACGGGCGAGCTGCAGGACGGGCTGATGCAGACGCGCATGGTGCCGTTCCAGCGGCACGCGTCGCGGCTCGCGCGCATCGTGCGCCAGGCGGCGGCCGAGACGGGCAAGTCGGCGGAGCTCGTCGTCGAAGGCGGCGGCAGCGAGATCGACCGCCAGGTGCTCGAGAACATGCTGCCGCCGTTCGAGCACCTGCTGCGCAATGCGGTCGTGCACGGACTCGAGAAGCCGGACGACCGGCAGCGTGCCGGCAAGAGCGAGACCGGCCGCGTCGAGCTGAAGCTGCGGCGCGAAGGCTCCGAAGTGCTGATCGAGGTCGGCGACGACGGCGGCGGTCTCGATCTCGACGCGATCCGGCGCAAGGCGGTGGATCAGGGGCTGGTCGACGAGCCGCAGCAGGTCTCCGATGCCGAGGCGGCGGAGCTGATTCTGCGGCCCGGCTTCAGCACGGCTCCGGAGCTGACGCAGTCCGCGGGCCGCGGCGTCGGCATGGACGTCGTCGACAACGAGGTCAAGAAGCTCGGCGGCTCGATGCGGATAGAGTCCGCGCGCGGGCGCGGCACGCGCTTCCTGATCCGGTTGCCGTACACGCTGGCGGTCACGCACGCGCTGATCGTCAACGTGGGCGAGGAGACGTTTGCGCTGCCGCTGCCGACGATCGAGGGCATCACGAGAGTGCCGCGGGAGACGCTGCACGAGCTGTTGACCCAGGACGAGCCGCGGCTCGACAACGGAGGCGTCAGCTACCGGATCCAGCATCTCGGCAGCCTCGTCGGCGGCATGCCGTCTGCGCTGCCGGAGGAAGAGACGGCCGTATCGCTCGTGCTCGTGCGGGCGGGCGAGAACTCCGCGGCGCTGCTGACGGATTCGCTCGAAGGCAGCCGCGAGATCGTCGTCAAGACGCTCGGCCCGCATCTCGGCAGCGTGCCGGGGGTCTCCGGCGCGACGATTCTCGGCGACGGCCGCATCGTCGTGATCCTCGACGCCGGCACGCTGCTGCGCGGCCACCGCGGCAGCGCCGTGCAGCCGCCGGTGGCGGAACAGGTCGAGCGGCAGCTGACGGCGCTGGTCGTGGACGACTCGATCACGATGCGGCGCGTCACTCAGCGCCTGCTCGAGCGGCGCGGCGTGCGCGTACTGACGGCCCGTGACGGGCTCGACGCGATCACCGTGCTGCAGGACAACGAGCTCGACGTGATCCTGCTCGACATCGAGATGCCGCGCATGGACGGTTATCAGTTCGCGTCGCACGTGCGTAACGACGCGAAGCTGAAGAACGTGCCGATCATCATGATCACGTCGCGCTCGGGCGAGAAGCATCGCGCGAAGGCGATCGAGCTGGGCGTCAACGATTACCTGAGCAAGCCTTATCAGGAAGCACAGCTCGTCGGCTCGATCGAGGCGCTGCTCGGGAGGTCGCTGTGAGCGCGGAGCACAAGGAGCTGTACAGCCTGCTGATCCCGTTGAAGCAGGAGCGGCTGCTCGTGCCGCGCATGTGCGTCGCCGAGGTCATCACGTTCGCGGAAACGCAGAGCGTGATCGGCGATGACGTTCCCGACTGGTATCTCGGCACGGTCGAGTGGAACGGACGGCAGCTTCCCGTCGTGTCGTTCGACGGCTCGCGCGCGGACGACGCCGCGTCGAAGAAGCGCGGGCGCACCCGCATCGTCGTCTTCCACGCGATCACGCGGCAGCTGAAGGGCGGCTACTACGGCATCCTGACGCAGGGCTTCCCGCAGCTCGTGCGCGTCAACGAGGACGTGCTGACGCTCGACCCGGAATGGAGCGGCGACGACGGCCAGCCTGTGCTGTGCCGGGTCAGGATGATCCACGAGTACCCGCTGATACCGGACGTCGAGCGGCTCGAGGAGATGGTCGCCGACGTGCTGCAGTCAGCGCAGGTCGCCCCAGAGGGCCTGCAGTAGCGCACACACCGCGACGGCCGCGGTCTCCGCGCGCAGCGTGCGCGGACCGAGCCGGATCCGCGTGAATCCGGCGCCGGCGACGCTGTCGAGATCGGCCGGGCTGAATCCGCCTTCAGGGCCGACCGCGACGAAGACGGGGCCCGTCGAATGCGCCGCCGGGTCTAGCCGCTCGGCGGCTTGCGTGTCCAGCACAAGCCGTGTCGCGCGCGGCGGAATCTCGGCGAGCGCGGCGTCGAGCGGCATCGGCGCGAGAACTTCCGGCGGGCGATGGCGGCCGCTCTGCTCGCATGCGCTCTGCGACACCCGCTTCCAGTGCTCGACCCTTTTCGCCGCCCTGCCGGCGTCGAGCCGCACGACGCTGAAGTCGGTCGTCACGGGCCACAGAGAGTGCACGCCGAGCTCCGTGATCTTCTGCACGACGAAGTCCATCGCTTCGGTCTTCGGCAGCGCCTGGATCAGCGTCAGCTCGAGCTCCGACTCCGGCAGCGGCGTGACGTCGTCCAGCAGCTCGAGCTCACCGCCTTTGCGGGCCAGCGACGCGATGGACGCATGCCGCTCGTGACCGCGGCCGTCGAATGCGAGGACCCGGTCGCCGCGTTTCAGCCGCAGCACGTTGCCGAGATAGTTCGTCTCCCGCTCGCTCAGCCCGACCGAGCCCCGCGACAGGTCGCGATCGATGAACAGTCGTGAGATGCGCCGATTCTGCGTGGCCATTGTCCATTCGTGCCGTTCGCCGCCGCGACGGTCCGTGCGTCCGCTGCCGCACCGTGTGAACGGCCGCCATAATCTCGCCGCGGCCGTGTTGTATAGTCCGGCGGCTGTACCCCCGAATCACTTTAGCAGCTCACACGGCTCAGATGCTCATCGACATCGATACGGGTTGGATCCGTGACGTGCGCAGGGTGCCGTCGCCGAACTGCGATGCGCGGCCGCCCGGCAGCGCCCCGGAGCTGATCGTCGTGCACGGCATCAGCCTGCCGCCGAAGGACTTCGGCGGCCGCTGGATCGACGACCTGTTCGTGAACCAGCTCGACCGCCGCGCGCACCCGTATTTCGAAACGATCTCGGACCTGACCGTGTCCGCCCACGTGCTCGTCACGCGCGACGGCCGGCCGACGCAGTACGTCTCGTTCGACCAGCGTGCATGGCATGCCGGTGAGTCCTGCTGGCGAGGCCGCCGTGCCTGCAACGATTTCGCCGTCGGCATCGAGCTCGAAGGCGCGGACGACGTGCCGTATGCGCCGCAGCAGTACGACACGCTCGCCCGGATCGTCGCGGCGCTGCGGCGCGCCTATCCGACGCTGCGCGACGCGGAGATCGTCGGCCACAGCGACGTCGCGCCGGGCCGCAAGACCGACCCGGGGCCCGCGTTCGACTGGGAGCGCCTGATGTCCTTGCTGAAGCTCGCTGGATGAGCCCGCTCCATGAAGCCCGAATGACGAAGGCCGCACAATGAAGCTGATCGCACTGATCCTCGGCCTCGCCATCGGGCACGCCGCGACGCGGCGGCTCAAGCTGCGCGAGCTGCGCTGGTTCGACCCCTACTTCGACTTCGCCCTGGCGCGTTCCGGCGGCCGCTCTCGGCCCGTCGCCGTCGCGCTCGTGCTCGTCTTTCTCGCGATCGTCGTGCTGCCCGTGCTCTGGGTCAGCATCGTGCTGCAGCGCACGTTCATTCCGTGGGATCTGCCGTATCTGCTGTTCGCGGTGTTCATCGTGTTTCTGTGCCTCGGGCCGAGGGATCTCGGCAGCGAGATCGAAGACTACTGCGCGGCGCTCGACAGAGGCGAGCACGACGAAGCGCGCCGCGTCCTGACCGAGCTGTCCGAGTCACGCTCTGCGAGCACCGGCAGCGCCGAGCTGGTCGAGGACGCGGTGTTCGCGCAGGCGACGAACCGGATCTTCGGCGTCACGTTCTGGTTCGTCGTGCTCGGCCCCGTCGGCGCGTGGCTGTTCCGCGTCAGCGATCTGCTGCGCCGGAGAGCGGCCTTCGAGGCCGCCCGCCACACGCCGAAGGCGGAGGCGGCACTGCCCGCGATCGAGATCGTGCACGGCGCGCTGGCTCTGATACCCGCTCGGCTCGCGGCGCTCGGCTATGCGCTCGCCGGCAGCTTCGACGACGCGATCGATTGCTGGCGCGGCCTGGGGCGGCCGGAAGGCCGGCCGCTGCACGAAGGGAACGCCCGCATCGTCGCGGCCGTAGGTAAGGCGGCGATGACCGGATACCTCGAGCAGCCGGCGAACTCGAGCGCCGCGGCACGCAACTCGCTGCGCCTCGTCATGCGCACGCTGTTCATTTGGGTGACCGTGATTGCGCTGATGACGCTGTTCGGCTGGGCAGTGTGAGACGCCGATCGGCGCGTCGCTAATCCCGCGCCTGCCCGGAGCGCTTCGTCCACAGCGTCTCCGAGCGGCCTGCGCCGAGCGTCAGGCACCGGGCGGCGACGAACAGCAGATCGGACAGTCGGTTCAGGTAGCGCAGTGTCTCGGGGTTGAGCTCGGTCTCGCGCGCGAGCGTCCAAGCGCTCCTCTCGGCTCGCCGAGACACTGCCCGCGCCAGATGACAGGCCGCCGCGGCGCGCGGGCCGCCCGGCAGAATGAAGTCCTTCAGCGGCGGAAGGTCGGCGTTCAGCGCGTCGAGGTCCTGCTCGATGCGCTCGACGGCTTCGGCCGTGATGCCGACGTAGCCCGGCAGCGCGAACTCCGCGCCGACATCGAACAGCTCGTTCTGAATGCGCAGCAGCGGGTCGCGTATCCGCGGCGGCACGTCGGGTTCCGCCAGGATCAGCGCGATCGCGCTGCTCGTCTCGTCGACGTTGCCATTGGCCTCGATGCGGGGGTCGTCTTTCGCGACACGCTGGCCGGTCGCGAGGCCGGTCGTGCCGTCGTCGCCGGTGCGCGTGTAGATCCTCGTCAGCCGGTGTCCCATGCCCGCTTCGCCTCCTGCGCGGCGAAACATGATACACGGCTGCGCTACGCCTGATCCGGGAATCGAAAGGGGCCGAGGCCGGCCCCTCAAAAAAAGAAACCCGACGGTGGGAGCGCCGGGTTCAGGGTATTGTTGTTATCGGAGTTTTACGGTTTCAGTATGCGGCCTGGCTGTTGGTCATTCCTCGTTGCCGACGATGATCCAATTTTGTTCTCGTAGTTGTTACAGCCTGTTTCTCCAACTCTTCTTCTTCTGTTTCTTCTTCTTGTTTTACCAACTAATTTAACAGAACCCTTTGCGTACTCGCACAGTTTTCTGTCGTTTTGCGCACTCACAGACCCTTGGGCAGGGTCGGGTTCTATACAGCAAGACGCGTGCCAGTCCTCAAAAATCCTTTCACGACGGGCGCTTGTCCACCACGCGGCGCAGGCGGAGCCCCGGCGGCAGCAATTCTTGTAAGAATCGTCGACGACCGGCTTACGTGCGGTTGTTGATCGCCCGTGTTATGTAACCTTTTTAACTGCATGTTTTGCATGGCTGCGCAAAAAATGCATTCGACGCGACGGACCTACGGGCCGCCGGCGAGGCGCTCGCGCTCGAGCCAGACGCCGCCTCTGACGACGGCGGCGACGTCCATCGCATCCGTCAGGTCCGTCAGCGGGTTGCCGCCGACGACGACGAAATCCGCGAGCTTGCCTTCCTCCAGCGTGCCGAGCTGGCGCTCGAGGCCGAGCGCCATCGCGTTGGACGCCGTCGCGATCCGCAGCACCTGATCGGCCGGAATTCCGGCCTCGGCCAGCAGCGCAAGCTCGAGGTGCAGACCCAGGCCGTAGGGAATCGCCGGCGACTCCGTGCCGGCCGCGACGCGCCCGCCGGACCGGACCAGCCGGACGATGTTGCTCTTGAGCGCCTCGAGCCGCGGTTCCGCCGTGCCCGTGCCGTCGAGCCACAGCGCGCGCTCGGCCGGTGTGTAAAGGCGCTGCACGGTCGGGTGATTCAGCAACGCGCTCCAGCGTTTCGAGTCGAGCACGCCGGCCGCCGCGGCAAGGTTCGAGGTGACGACCGTGCCGGATTCGACGACGGTGCCGAAGACGTCACCGTAGGTCAGGTTCAGCGGTGACGTGCGCTGCAGATACGGCGGCTCGACGCTGCCGTGCTCCGCGGGCGGCCACGACGGGAGCTGCGCTCCGCCGCCGGCTCCGCCGCCCGGGGCGCGGAACAACGCGGATGCCGTCCGCAGCCCGGAGTAGTTGCGCACCGGGATCGGCGTCGGCAGCGCGGGCGCCGCGGCGCGCTCTTCGGCTCGGTTCTCGACCGGCGACACGATCAGCCGCGGCCCGAGGCGGCGGCCGCTCGACCAGGATTCCGCGCGTTCGAGCGCGGCCGCGACGTCGTCCGTCAGCTCCCGTACCGTCGTGACGCCGTACGCGAGCCACGCGCGCCCGAGCCGCTCGCCGAGCAGATTCGAATGATGCGCGTGCACGTCGATCAGGCCGGGGATCACGGTGGCGTCGCGTGCGTCGATGACCCTGCTCGGCAGCGGGCGCGTGTTGCGGCCCACGATCGCCGTGATCCGCTGCCCCTCGACGTGTATGTCGACGTGGCGCCGGTAATCGCTGCGGACGCCGTCGAACAGACGCCCGACCTGCACGACGTACGCTTCCTCCGGCGCCGCGGCCCGCCATTCGATCGCGACGTCCAGGTCGTGCTCGGGTGCCGTATCGGCACGGGTGTCGGTCTCGGCCGTATCGTCGCCGGCGGCGGCCGGCCCGAGCGGCGCGCGGCCGCGGCTGCCCGATGCGACGTCGAACGTCAGCAGCACGTCGCGCGCGGGGCTCGTCGGCGCCGACCGGACGCGCACGGCGACGTGCTCGGCCCCCTGCCACACGGGCCGACCGGGGGCGAGCAGGTCGCCCGCCAGCGTCCGGGTCACCGCGCCCGTCTCGAGATCGAGCAGCCGCAGGGCGGCACGGCCCGCGTCCCCGAGCCCTTCGGTTTCGAGGAACGCCACGTGCCGGCCGTCCGGCGATACGGCCGGCCGATGCGCCTTGGCCGGGCGATTCGTCAGCTGCGTCAGCCCGCCCCGCGGCAGCGCGACGCGCCACAGATCCATGTAGCCGCTCCGATCGCTCGCGAAGACGGCGAAATCCCCTTCCGGCGCCACGCTCGCGTCGACGTCGACGAACTCGTCGTCGGTCAGCCGCCGCGGCTCGTCCCGCTTCGCCGCGAGCCACAGGTCGCCGAGCGCCGTGAAGACGCCGGTATCGCCGTCCTCGGCGAAGCTGTGCCCGGTGATGCCGAAGGCCGGCGCCGGGCCCGGCGCATCGAGCGGCTGCGTGAACGGCGGCGGCGACTCGAGGTCGACCGCGACCGCGGCGAACAGGTGAACCGGGTGACGCGAGACCTGGGCGATGCCGCGCCGCCAGATCTGCCCGTCCGCCGTGTAGAAGTAGTCCCCCGGAGATGCCCAGGCCGGGCGCCCCGTGAACACGTCCTCCGAGCGCGTCAGGGTCTTGATCACCGGCTCCGAAGACAGCACCAGCATCTTCAGCGCGCTGCTGCGCACGGCGCCTCGCTCGCTGCGCTCGAGCTCGTTGTAGATCAGCACGCCGCCGCCGGGCCGCCAGGCCGGCGCGGTGAGCCGCCCGCGCGAGCGCAGCAGCTCGACCGCCGCTCCCTGCGGCATCAGCACTCTCAGCGCCCACTCCTCGCCGCCGCTCGCGTCGCGATCCCTGCGCACGTAAGCGATCTCGCCGCGCTCCGAGACGGCCGGAAACGACGCGTCGCCGGGCTCCTCCGTCAGCTGCGTCAGGATGCCGTCGGCAACCTTTACGGACCACAGGCAGTCGTGGCCGGTCCGGTCGGACACGAACACGACCGACTGCCCGTCGGCCGAGAAATCCGGCTCGCGCTCGTCGTACTCGCCGCTGTCGACCAGCGGCCGCCGCTCGCCGGACTCGAGGTCGAGCAGCCACAGATCCCACTGGCCGTTCACGCGCCGCTGATACACGATGCGGCGGCCGCCCGGTCCGACACGCGGATGCCGCGCGGCCTCGCCGTCCGGCGTCAGCTGCCGCGCCCCGCCGCCCGACGCGGGCAGCTGCCACAGTCGCCCGAGCAGGTCGACGATCAGCGACTCGCCGTCCGGCGTCAGGGCCAGCGCCATTTCCGTGCCCTGGCTGATGTTCGCGATGCGCTGCTCCGCGATCGCAGCGGGCGCTGCGGCGGCAGCCGAGCAAAGCAGCATGAATGCGGCGCGCCTGAGAGCCATTACGCGGATTCGGGCTCGAGCGTGATGTCGGTCACGCTGCCCTCGACGCACGTGCAGGTCACGACGATCGGTCGGCAGCACACGGAGCAGTCCTCGACGTACTGCTGCTGCGGCACGGACGTGTCGACGGCGACGACGATCCGCTCCCAGCAATGCGGGCACGTGACGGCCTCGTTGACGATCAGGCTCGACATGCTGCGGGGCCTCGACACGACGGATGCGGCACGGGGCGAATCATGGCTGCAGCCGGCGGCTCCGCCACGGGCCGGGCGCGAAGCCTCCGCCGCTCTGCGGCGTCAGCGTCCGCTCGAAGCGCAGCCGGGTGTGAAAACGCCCGGCGCCCTCGGTCCACAGCTCGACCGCCTCGCACCACAGCCGATAGCCGCCCCAGAACGGCGGCCGCGCAAGCGAGGCGCCCTGCGCGGCCAGATCCCCGGCCATCTGGTCCGCCCGCCGCTCGAGGTCGCCCGGATCCTCCAGCGGCTCGCTCTGCGCGCTGACCCAGGCGTTCAGCTGGCTGCGCAACGGCCGCGACGCGAAATACGCATCGCTTTCGTCGGCCGGGCTTTTGACCACGGGCCCTTCGATCCGGATCTGCCGGCCGTACTCTTCCCAATACAGCACGCCGGCGGCCCACGCGCAGCGTTCGAGCTCGCGCGCCTTGCGCGATGCGTAGTTCGTGTAGAACACGGCGTAGCCCGGATCGGCCGCGAGCTTCTTCAGCAGCACCATGCGAACCGATGCCCGGCCCTGATCTCCGTGCGTCGCGAGCGCCATCGCGCTCGGATTGCGCCGCAGACCGCTGGCCGCGACGCGCTCGATCCACCGCTCGGCGACCCGCAGGGGATCCGCATCCGCCGTCGTGCTGAGGCTCGCTGCAGTCAACGCGCGTGCGGCCTCAGGCGTCGAGCGCGGCGGCGTGAAAGCGCAGGTGCTCGCCGATGAAAGTGCCGACGAAGTAGTACCCGTGGTCGTAGCCGGCTCGCTCGCGCAGATCGAGACGCTGCCCGGCTGCCGCGCAGGCTTCCTTCAGCAGGTCCGGGCGCAGCTGATCCAGAAACGGATCCGCCGTGCCCTGATCCACGAGCAGCTGGTGTCCGCTCGGCGACGAGCGGATGACCTCGCACGCGTCGTACTCGAGCCAGGCCTGCTCGTCCGGCCCGAGATAGGCGCCGAGCGCATTCCTGCCCCACTCCGAGCGGCTGGCCGAGGAGATTGGCGAGAAGGCGGAAATCGAGCGGTATTGCTCCGCGTTGCGCGTGCCGACGAGCAGCGCTCCGTGGCCGCCCATCGAGTGGCCGCTGATCGACTTGCGCCCGGGGTCCACGGGCAGGTTCGCATTGACGACGTCGACGAGCTCTTTCGAGACGTAGTCGTACATGCGGTAGTGCGGCGCCCACGGCGCCTCGGTCGCATTGACGTAGAAACCCGCGCCCGTGCCGAGGTCGATCTGCTCGTTCTCGCCGGGGATGTCGAGGCCGCGCGGGCTCGTGTCCGGGATGATCAGCGCGAGGCCGAGCTCGGCCGCATAGCGCTGCGCGCCGGACTTGATGCTGAAGTTCTCCTCCGTGCAGGTCAGGCCCGACAGCCAGTAAACGGCCGGTACCGGGCCTTTGTCGGCCGCCGGCGGCAGGTAGACCGCGAACTGCATCGGGCAGCCGCAGGCCGACGATTCGTGCCGATAGGTGCGCTGGTGGCCTTCGAAGCAGCGGGAATCGCTGATCAGCTCTATGTCGGTCATCCGTCCCTCCTCGCAGAGATGCGCAGCATATAAAGGAATCCATTCCGTCTCTACGGCAGCGGCTCCCGCTGCCGAACCTTGCGCCGGCGCCGGCGGGCGGGTACAAACCGCTGACGACGGAGAACCCCATGGCATCACTGGAAGAACTGCGCCAACGCTTGTCCGAGATCGATCGCGAGCTCATCGATCTGATCGCCGCCCGGCAGAGGATCGTGTCCGAGGTCGGTGCTCACAAGATAGAGAATGCCGTGCCGACTCGCGATTATGAGCGGGAGAGGGAAGTGTTGAAAGGCGCGCGCGAACGGGCGCGGGAGCTCGGGCTCGACGCGGACGTGGCCGAGCAGGTCATGCAGATTCTGATCAGGACGTCGCTGACACAGCAGGAGCGCACGCGTGTCGCCGCGGGCACCAGCGGCGCGGGCAAGCGCGTGCTGGTCATAGGCGGCGCCGGCAAGATGGGCGCCTGGTTCGCCGAGTTCCTGGCCTCGCAGGGCTACGGCATCGAGCTGGCCGATCCGCACGCTTCGGAGCTGCCGTACCCGCGGCTCGAGGACTGGCGCGACAGCGCGCTCGACCATGAGATCATCGTCGTCGCGACGCCGATCAAGACGGCCGCCGACGTGCTGACGGAGCTCGCGGAGCGGCGGCCGCGCGGGCTCGTCATGGACATCGGCTCGCTCAAAACCCCGCTGCGCTCGGCTCTGAAACGCCTGGCGGAGGCGGGCTGCCGGGTCACGTCGATCCACCCGATGTTCGGTCCCGACACGCAGCTGCTGTCGGGCCGGCACGTGATATTCGTCGACCTCGGCGTGCCGGAGGCGACTTCGTCCGCCCGGGAGCTGTTCGCGTCGACGATGGCGGAGCAGATCGAAATGAGCCTCGAGGATCACGACCGGCTCATCGCGTTCGTGCTCGGTCTGTCGCACGCGCTGAACCTGACGTTCTTCACCGCGCTCGCGAGCAGCGGCGAGCTCGTGCCGCGTCTGCAGAGACTCTCGAGCACGACGTTCGACGCGCAGCTGCGTGTCGCGAGCCTCGTCGCGCGGGACAATCCGCACCTGTACTACGACATACAGACGCTGAACGAATACGGAGGCGACGCGCTCGACGCGCTGACCGGCGCGGCCGCCAGGGTGCGGCAGCTGGTCGAGAACCGTGACGAGGCCGGCTTCGTCGAGCTGATGGAGGCGGGGCGGCGCTACATGGAGAGCCGGCGCTAGCGGCTGCACCGCGGCGTCAAGGAGGGTGATCGGATGGAGGAGCGGGACGTGGAGCTCGTCGAGCTCCGCCGCCGCGTCGCCCGGCTCAAGGAGGAAGCCCGCAAGAACGAGGATGCATGGAAGCGCTCGCAGGCGCGCGAGATGGAGCTGCTCGAGGCGGATGGCCTCGTCGAGCTGCTGGAGCGCGCGACCGAGGGGCTGCGGCAAAGCTACCAGCTCGAAGCCGTCTCGCTGGTCCTGGCCGATCAGGATCATGAGATCCGGCATTTGCTGATGGGGCAGGGCGAGGCGCCGGATACGTTCGAAGCCGTGCGGTTCGTGGACGCCGTGGCGGACAGCGTGCCGCTGCCGCCGCGCCCGCGGCCGTGGCTCGGGCCGTATTCGCAGGACGAGCACGCGCGGCTCTTCCCGGCCCGTCGCCAACTCGCGAGCGTTGCGTTATTGCCGTTGTCGCGGCAGAACCGCGTGTTCGGAAGCCTGAACATGGGCAGCTCCGATCCGCTGCGCTTCACGCAGAGCCACGCCACCGATTTCCTGACCCACCTTGCCGTGATCGCCGCGTTTTCGCTCGAGAACACCGTGAACCGGGCGAGGCTTGTCCGCAGCGGCTTCACCGACGCGCTGACGGGCTGGAACAACCGGCGGTATCTCGAGGCGCGCCTGAAGGAGGAGGTGGCGAGGAGCACGCGCGACGGGACCCCGCTCGCGTGCCTGA
>JAFGNC010000413.1 GCA_016927175.1 Gammaproteobacteria bacterium
CTTGCGTCGTCACCGGTGAATCGGAGCCACGGCGAGCGCCGCATCATCGTAATGAGACGCATGGGAAGGCGGCGACGGCAACAGGCGCTGCCGCCGACGCATCTGTACCGGAGAAGAGAGCGAGTTCTGCGTCTTTACGGCTTCTATTAGAGCTCCTACAGTCGCATTTTCTTTTTCGATGGAAGCGACACCGATGGCGGCCTATTCGTTCTTCACGGTGGACGTCTTTACGACGCAGCGGTTCGGCGGCAATCCGCTGGCCGTGTTTCCGGACGCGCGCGGTCTCAGCGACGAAGCGATGCAGGCGCTCGCCAGGGAGCTCAACCTGAGCGAGACGACGTTCGTGCTGCCCCCGAAGGATCCGGCGAATACGGCTCGCGTGCGCATATTCACGCCCGCTTCGGAAATTCCCTTTGCAGGGCACCCGAACGTCGGCACGGCTTTCGTTCTGGCGCGACAGACCGGGCACGAGCAGGATGAGCTGCGATTCGAGGAGGGGGCGGGGCTCGTCGGCGTGACGTTACTGCGCGACGGTGAAGGTGGCGTGGCGGGCGCGGCGGTCTCGGCACCGGCGCCGTTGTCCGTCGGAGTCGGGCTTGCGGCAGAGACGGTCGCCGCCTGTGCGGGACTCGACGCCTCGGACGTCGAGACGTCCGCTCACGAGCCGGTCGTAGCGTCGGTGGGGCTGCCCTTCGTGTGTGCCGAAGTCTCTGCGGCGGCGCTCGAGCGGGCGGTGCCGGTCGTGGATGCGTTCAGGGCGATCGCTGCACGTAATGCGGAGCTGCGGGAGCATTCGGCGCTTTACCTTTACGCCCGGGACGGCGAGCGGATCCATGCGCGGATGTTCGCTCCGCTCGGAGGGGTGCCTGAGGACCCGGCGACCGGCAGCGCGGCGGCGGCGCTCGCTGCATTGCTGCTGTCCCTGACCGCGGAGGGAAACGCGACGTACGAGATCGTGCAGGGCGTGAAGATGGGCCGCCCGAGCGCGCTGAGCGCGGCGGCGAAACGTACGCCGGAAGGGATCCGCGCGACGATCTCGGGTTTCTGCGTGCCGGTGCTGGAGGGCGCGGCGCAGCTGTAGGCTCCAGGCGCGCCCACAGACTTGCCGCGCCGGCCGAAGCCGCCGCCGGCGTACATCGTCGTGCCGCCGAAGGTCAGCGCAGCGAGTGCCAGGCCGCGACCGCTATCGGCGCCGCGAGCGCGAGCCAGGCCACGACGTCGCCAGCGCCGTCCGCCACGAGCGCCGCCGTCAGCCCGATTGCCGACAGCACGGCCAGAGTGATCGGCGCCGTCCAGATCCGCGGTCTATACGGGTGCCTGTGGCCAGTCACGATGAATCGGCTCGAAGGGCCGCTCGAAGGGCCGTTCGCCTGCCGATCGCGTCGGCGCCAGGCGTGTCTGTTGCGCGCGTGCGTGCGCCTGTCGGAGCTGCATGCTTGCCGAGCCACAGATAGACGCCGCTGCCGAGCACGACGATCGCGATTACGTCGAGCAGCGCCCACACGATCTTCAGCGGCAAGCCACCGTAGTCGCCGAAGTGCAGCGGTTGCGACAGCAGCAGCGCGGACACGTACCACGGCATCGTGCCGGTCGCAGTGACGTCGCCGGTGCGCGCGTCGATCAGCACGGGCGTCAGCAGCTTCGAGGTCAGCGGCGTCGCGCCCTGCATGAAGGCCGCGAAGTGTCGTGGGCTCGTGTAGTCGTTGCCGGGGAACGCGATGAAGCTCAAGTCGCTTCCCGGCACGGCCCGGTGCGCGGCCGCAAGCGCCCGCTCGACCGAGATCTCGTCGGCCGGTATCGCCTCGCCGCCGAGGCCGCCGGTCATCGCAGCGAGTTCCGTCGCCTGCCACTGCCCGAAGATCGGAATCGCAAGTGTATTGACGGCACCGGTCGCGCCGACGACCAGCACCCAGACGAGCGTGGCGATGCCGAGCAGGTTGTGCAAATCGAGCCAGCGCGTGCGCGCAGAGCGCTCGCGGCGCACGGTGCCGAAGGAAAGCTTCGCCATGAACGGACCGTACAGCACGACGCCGGAAACCAGCGACGCGACCAGCATCAGGCCCATGAAGCCGAGGAACAGCGTACCAGGCAGGCCAGCGTACATGTCGTAATGCAGGCGCCACAGCACGTACATGAACCCGGTGTTCAGCGGATACTCGTGAAGCAGCTCGCCGGTACGTGCGTCGAAGGTGTAGTACGCAGTCAGCTCCGGCGCGTCGGCCGTTTCGCCGAGGCCGACGTACCAAGCGTCCGGTTCCTCCGCGTCGCGCGCAACGTACTGCACGGCGTCCTGCGGGCGGCGCTTACGTGCAGTGTCGACAATCCGATCGAGGCTCGCAGTCGCGCCGGCGTTCTCTATCTCCGGCAGCTCCACGGACGCGCCGCGCCAGTGATCGATTTCGTGATAGAAGATCAGCGGCAGCCCCGTGATGCAGAGCATCAGCAGGAAGAGCGTTGCGATCAGGCTCGTCCATTTGTGGACGAACGACCACGCCCGGATCGATTGCGCGCTCGCCATCGCCGCTCCCCGCTCAGTAGCGCAGTCTGACGCTGACGGCGCCGCTGCGCGGTGCCGCGTAGAACGCCTGATCCCAGTAGAGGCTCGTCAGGTACTTCTCGTCAGTCAGATTGTCGAGGTTCACTGCGACGTCGAGGCGGTCGGACAGCGCATAGCGCATGTACGCGGAAAGCACGGCGTAGCTCGGCTGCCTGATCCTACCTAGAGGCGAGTCGAGATGCATTCCGCCCAGCCAGCGGGCCGTCCCGCCGAGCTCCAGGCCCGGCAGCCGTGCGGGCTCGAAGCGGGCGCCGAAATTGAAGGTCTCCCGCGGCACGAAAGTGCGCGCCTCCGCCCCGGCCGAGTCCTCGAGGTCCAGCTGGGTGTAGCCGCCAATCAGGTGCCAGCGCTCGCCGATGCGCCCGGATACTTCGAGCTCATAGCCTTGCGACTCGACGTCGACGCCCGCGTAATAGGACAAGCCGGAGTCAACGTCGAAGCCGGCGTACTCGGCGTAGTTGTCCTGCTCGGCACGAAACAGCGACAGCGATGCGAGTAGCTGCCGATCGAAGAACTCGCCTTTGAGCCCCACCTCGTAGCTCGTGCCGACCGCGGGTCCGAGCAGCTCGAGATTCTCGTCGAGCTCGGCCTGAGGCTCATAGATGTCGCTGTAGCTCGCATAAACGCGCAGAGCGTCCGTGAAGCCGTAGGTGAAGCCCAAATAGGGGCTGACCTGTTCCTCGGAGCGGTTGCGCAGCTCGTCGAAGTTGAAGCCGGCGGATTCGACGTCGATTGCGTTGAAGCCTACGATCAGGTCGAGCGCATCGGCCGCGTCGAAACGCGCGACGCCGTACAGACGCCGGTTCTCGTCGGTCCAGTCCGCCGCGAGCTGCGCTTCACCGAAAGCCGGCCGCGCGATCTCGTTGCCGGTCCAGCCCGGGAACGGCGGCAGCGCTCCCCAGGCCGGGTCGTCCGCCGGCGCGTGGTGCTGCAGATAACCATGATCGGCGTCCGCGGCGTTGAAGCCGATCAGCAGGTCGTGCCGCCGGCCGCCGAGGTCGAATCCTCCGGTCAGCGTGGTGTCGAGCAGCAGCTGCTCGGAGAAGGCGAGGTGCTTGCCCGGCCAGCCATACAGCCCGAGGCCGGTGCCGCGGTCGAGGCCGGGCGCGCCGTATACGTAAAACAGCTCCGACGGCTCGTCGTACTCGTTGCGCGTCAGCACCGCCTTGAGCTCCCAGCCCGGCGACAGCGCATGCGTGATCTCGGCGAATGCCGTCTCGCTGTGCGTCTCCCAGCCGGTCCAGCGCATGGTCGTCGTGGCCGACACTTCGAAGTCCGTTTGCGTGCCGTCGGCATACAGCAGCGGCAGCGCGCCCCACAGCACGCCGGTCGACTCGTTGTCCTGCCTCGTGAAGCCGAAAGCGACGGTGGTGTTGCGGCCTACTTGCCCGTCGATCACGCCATAGAAGGTCGTGCGGTCGTTCTCGTAGTGGTCGAGCCAGGACTCGGCCGACTGGCCCGCCGCGACGACGCGGCCGGCCCATGTGCCGGAGTCGGTCAGCGGACCGGAGACGTCGGCCTCGACGCGCCGCTTGTTCCAGGACTCGAACCACAGCTCGGTCGCCACGGCGAGCTCGTTGGTTGGCCGCTTGCGAACATAGTTGATCGTGCCCGAGGGGTTGCCGGTACCGGTCAGAAGACCGTTGGCGCCGCGTATCACTTCGATCTTCTCGTAGATCGCGGTGTCGAGCGCGCCGACGACATTCCACAGGAAGGGCAGGCCGATGCCGTCCACCTGCATGCTCTTGATGTCGAAGCCGCGGGACGTGTAGTAGCTGCGATCCGTCTCCACTTCCTCGACGTTGACACCGGTCGTCAGCTTCAGCACTTCGTTGACGTCGTCGAAGCCGAAGCGGTCGATGAATTCTCTGTCGACGACAGATACGGCTTGCGGCGTATCAGCGAGGGACATGGGCAGGTTCGTCGCACCCTTGCTGGTCCGATTCAGGCGCTTGCCGACGATCAGTACTTCCTCGAGCGGGCCGGCAGGCTGTTGCGCCGTCGCGTGCAGCATGGGCAAGCCGGCCGCGATGGCTGCTGCGACTGCGGCACTCGTGTGGCGAGTGGCGAACGAGCGGGTCTTGGTCATGTTTTTATTCGAAAGCAACAATCCAGGCAAACGATACTCATTCGCAAATAAGAATGCAACGCATACGCGAATGACAATCACTGTTATCAAGCAGGTCGCACGGTTCGGCGGGCGAGGCGCTACAGGGCATGCCCTGCCGAGGGCGGGCCGGGCGGCCCGGCTACCGCAGCGGCAACGGCGGCGTTCTGCCGCTCGACTCGAGCTCCCACTGCGCCGTCCAGTCGCCGCCGGCGCGCTCGAGGACCATGTAGTTGCGCTCGGGCACATACACACGGCGCTGCCCCGGCAGCGGCTTCAGCGTGATGCGCTGCCCCGGCACCGGGCTCTCGCCGATGCGCGCCAGCGCCCCGAGCGCTCGCGCGTAGAGCTCCGGCGGAGGCGGGTGTGCGATTCCGGACGACACGAGCTGATGCAGCAGCGTGCCGTCCCGGAACGCCATCACGGCGCGCGTCGCGAGGTGCAGCTCGCCCGACAGGATCGTCACGCGGTGCGAGCCGCCGATTGCCGTGCGCTCGAGCCGCTCGAGAAGCCTCCGCCACTCCGCGCGGTGCGAACGGCTCTGCCATTGGTCGCGCAGGTCGTCCTCGTACCTCTGCAGGCCCGGGAACAGCGCGAAAGCCTTCTCGACCCAGCTCAGCCGCGGGCCGAGGACGGGCACGCTCGACGGAATCAGAATCCGGTCGCCGCGGCTCGCCTGCTCGAGCCCGCGCTCGAACTCGGACCATGTTTCGGGCCCCATCACGCGCTCCGGCGTGCGTTGCGATCGCAGGTCGGGGACGACGACGGTGAAGCGCGGGAACGACTGCGTGCAGCCGGCCGTTCGTTGGCACGGTGCCGCGCCGTTGCCGGGAGCGTCCGCGCAGAATTCGCTCTCCGCACGCTGAAACAGCAGGAACATGCGCCGGGCCGCGTCGAACAGCCCGCGGCCGATCGGGCTCTCGAGAACGTCTTTCGGCCGGCTGCCCCAGCCGTCGAGGATGTCGTGATCGTCCCAGATCATGATCGCGGGGATCCGTGCGGCGAGCCATGCGATCGACGGTTGGCGGAAAAGGTACTCATATCGCTCGAGATAGAACCTTTCTGCTGCCGTGCGCATCGCGTCGTCGAAAGGCAGCGCTGCACGCGCGTCCGGCTCGCTCGCAGCCCATGCGGCGAGGCCGGGGTGAGCCTGCACGACCTCGTCCGCATAGAGCTGGTCGCCGCCGTGCAGGATCAGGCCGAAGGGCGTTCGCCGGTGCTCTTCGACGAGCCGCCGCCACATCACGTTGCGCTCGTCGAGATCCCTGGCGGGATCCTCGTGCTCCTGACCGTTGCACGAGACGTACGCGATGCGCAGATCGCCGGTCAGCCTGCCGTGGATTTCGTAGTCGGAGTCGCCGAGGCGGTAAGCGCCGCCTTCCGCGGACGGCACCGCGAAGTCGTAGCGCCACGCGCGGCGGGCGAGGCCCGTGTAGATGCAGGTCGGCGAGACCTCGTCGCCGTCTGCCGGAACCAATGGAGGAGGCTCCTGCACCTGATCGCAGATCAGCAGCGCAGCAATTCGCGAGACCTGCTCGTCGGCGCCGCGGGAAAAGAGGATCGGCCCGACGCTCACCGCGCGCTCGTCCTGAATGGCTTCGGGTGCCGGCGGCCGCTAACATCGAGCGATGGAGAGTGGGCGCTGCAACGGAGGGTGACATGTCGGAGCGCGATATAGAGAAGGTGTACTCGACGGAGGAATTCGTCGCTAAGCTCAGGCGTCTCGCGGACGCGCTCGAGGCCGGCAACAGGTTCGAGATCCAGGTGGCCGGGGAGCGGATTTACGTGCCCGTGCGGGCGAGCTTCAGCGTCGAGCATGAGCGCGACCAGGATCACGAGGAGATCGAGTTCCAGATCACGTGGTCGCACGGCGGCGACTGATCGAGCGAACGGCGACGACTGATCGAGTGCGCGCCTCGGCGTGAGCGGGCGTTCATCGGCTCGTCGCGCCGAACGCATCGCTCAGCAGCGCCTCGAAGATTTCCGACGGCACGCTTTCGTCGTCGTCGTCGATGACGAAGCGAACGCGGCGGCGATCCCGCAGGTCCCGCGTCAGGCCCTCGATCTTGCCGCCGAAGGGCTGGCCGTCCTGGTCGAGCACCTCGCCCCAGCGCGCGGCGCCATCGGGCTCGATGATGCCGAGCACCGAGCCGGCGATACGGTCGGTGTGCGGATCTTCGGCCGACGCCGAAAACAGAATTCGCCCGTCCGGCGAGATCAGCTCCGCGTCGGAGAACGTCAGCCGGACGCCGTCGAGCGTTCCGAGCTCGTAACACGTGACGCGGCGCAGCTCGGGCGGCGGAACCCGAGCCGGATCGCGCAGGTGTGCGGCGAGCTCGCGCCAGGACAGCTCGGCCGTAGCATTGACTGCGTCGCCGTCCTCCGAGCTGCGGGCGTTGCCGCGCTGGAACAGCATGATTCGGTCGTCGTCGAGCGCCACGGCGCCTTCGATGTTGAGGCGGACGCCGGAGAAGTCGCCGTTCGCGCGGAGGCTGTCGTAGAACCTGCGCGCGGCGATGAATTCCGCCCGCAGGTGGATGCCGATCCGCTCCTGTACCGCATCCTCGGCCAGGACGGCGCCGAAAGAGGCGCCCTCGTGAATGCGCAGAATCCACTCGCGGCCCTCGTGGGAGCCCGAGCCGAAACCGATCAGCTCGTGGGCGCTCGGGCCGGGGACCGTCACGCAGGCCTCGAGGTCGAACTTCTCGTGTCTGTTGCCCCGATGGCGACTGAACACGCGCGCGCCGCTCGGCGAGGCAGGCAACGGTATCGCGTGCACGCGGTCGTCCGCGTCGATCAGCGCGAGCCAGTTCGCGTCGTCCTGGATCACGGCCAGGTACTCCTTGAACAGGCTCAATCCGGATGCCGCCCGCACATGAGGCGGCCGATCGTCGTCGCGCGACGGGCCCTCGTCGTAGACCATCGGGATCCGCCGCGTCACGGCGGCCGCGAGGTCGGGATCTCGGACTGCGTTCCTGTACTCAGGCATCGACATCTCCTTGCCTGCTGCTGCGGACGCGTAGACATTCATCTTCGATGCCAGTCCGCGCTGCCGGAGCAGGTCCCCGGGAAAAGGGGCGCCGGAAAAGCGGAAAAGGGGTCAGGGCCCTTTTCCGGC
>JAFGNC010000414.1 GCA_016927175.1 Gammaproteobacteria bacterium
GCGCTGCACGACCTGCAGAGGGCCATCTCCCTGAACGACAGTCAGGCGGTCTACCGATCGCGCCTGCTCGTCGACGAGGATCTCGCCGCGAGAAGCGCCGGTGTCGGCCGATTGCACTCGACGCTCGGCTTCGAGCAGCTGGCGCTCGTGCAGGGCCGGACGGCAGTGACGGAGGCCCCCGGGGACTATTCCGGCCATCGCTTGCTGGCGGACGTCTACGCCTATCTGCCGCGGCATCAGATCGCGCGGGTCAACGAGCTGTTTCAGTCGCAGCTGATGCAGCCCCTGAGCGTCACGCCCGTCCGGCCCCAGCTCGCCGAATCCAACCTGTTCATTCTCGATACTGCCGGTCCGAGCACGCTGGCATTTCAGGAGTTCCAGCCGCTGTTGCGCGAGAACGGCATCACCGTTCAGGGCTCCGCCGTCACGGCCAACCGCGGCACGCGCGGTTTCGACGCAGCCGTCGCCGGGCTGCACGACAAGGTCTCCTACAGCATAGGGCACTTCGATTTCGAGACGGATGGCTTCAGGCCGAACAACGATCTGGCACAGCGGGCCACCAACGCGTTCGTCCAGGTGCGCCCGCGCCCGGAGACAGGCGTCATCGCCGAGCTTCGCTCCAACCGTGTCGTCAAAGGCGACCTGAAGCTCCTGTTCGACCCCGAATCCTACAGTGCACACCTGCGACAGAAGGAATCGGTCGATTCGATCCGAGTCGGTGTTCGCCAACAGATCAACGAACGAGGAACATTGCTTGCCGCCGCGATCAACGAGGACATCGAAGGCGAGATACGGGACGACGAGAACGGGCTCGCGCTGTTCGGCCCGCGGCGGGGGCACTCCGTGGACGTCCAATACATCCACGAAGGAGACAAGTGGCTACTGGTCGCGGGCGGAAGGAGACTGACCGAATCGCTGGCTGAGACCATTCAGGCACGGCAGCCCCTGCCTCCGTTCGAGGATCTGACGCACGTAAACGACTACGACCTCGAGCAGTCGAGCCTCTATACGTACGGCAACGTCCCTGTCACCGAAACCCTGGACGCGACTTTCGGAGCCAGCCTGGATCAGGTCGAGACCAGGAACATCGACCGCAGCCGCCTGAACCCGAAGGTGGGACTCCTGTGGCGCGCTTCGCCGTCCGTCGCGGTCCGTGCCGCGGCGTTTCGCACGTTGCGAGGGCCGCTCGTGTCGAAATACAACATTCGCCCCAGTCTCGAGCCGACGCACGTCGTCGGCTTCAATCAGCAGTTCTTCGGGTCCGACGCCGAAATCGCCTGGAACTACGGCGCGTCGCTCGACTACAGGCGATCGGAGGATCTGTATTTCGGCCTCGAGCTGGTTCGCCGGGACCTGCAGGTGCCCGCCGTCGGCGTTCCGCCCGGCGGCGGGGCTCCATTCGTCCAGATGTTCGACGTGCAGGAGACGATGCGGCGGGCATACTCGTACTGGACGCCGACGCCCCGTATCAGCACCGGCGTCACCTACCAGTACGAGCAGTTCGACAATGGCGGCTACACGCTTTCGGACGGGCTGACGCGCGTGCGTACGCACCGCATACCGATCGACTTCAACTACTTCCACCCCTCCGGCTTCAGCGCCGGCATCACGACCACGTTCGTGGACCAGGCGGGGGAATTCGGTCCCATGCAGTTCGGCCCGGATCCGTTGACCGAGCACGGCGAAGACCGCTTCTGGGTCACCGACCTGTCGCTCGGCTACCGGCTGCCGTCACGGCACGGGCTGATTTCGCTGAACGTGCACAATCTGCTCGATGAGGACTTCCGATTTCAGGACGCGGACCCCGAGAATCCGCGTATCCTGCCCGAGCGAATGTTGATGTTGAAACTGACCGTTTCGTTCTGATGGGTGCAATTTATGGGATCGTCTTCCCTGATTTTTGCTTCTAGAGTGTTATGTCGAACCTGGCGTTTACTTTATTCTGAGGGAATGGCCTTCTATGTCTATACGCCATGAATGTTGTATGGGTAAAATTTCTCGCGGCTCAGGCGTCGAATAATAAGTAGAGGTACTGCCTTCATGTCTGTACAGGCCCACGCTAATAATCATTCCGGCGAGATTGCGGCGCTGCTCCATGAGCGCTTCTCGCGGCTGTCTCGCCAATTGCGGCACATGGAACTGCCGGCAGGTATGACGCCTGAACGTCTCAGCACGCTTTCGGTGATAGACAAGAACGGACCTATTTCCGTAACCGCGCTCGCGGACCGGGAGATGGTGCGGCCTGCGACAATGTCGCGCATGGTTTCCGCTCTGGTCGACGAAGGCCTGGTTCGGCGGCGCGAGGACAAAGCCGACGGCCGCGGGGTTCTGGTGACGGTCACGCCGAAAGGCCGCCGTATCTACCGGCGCGCCCACCAGCAGCGTCTGGAGCAACTGGCGGAAGCGCTGAACGGTCTTACGCCGGAGCAGCTCGCAGCGATGAAGAATCTGGCGGGCGTCCTGGAGCGGCTGACTTCGCTTCTGGACAACCCGCCTTCGACCTGACGCTTCGCCCCGCCGACCCGGGGGGCTCGAGGCGGGGCTGAATGCTGACGGCTACTTCAGAACCTTGCGGAGCGTGCCTGCGAGCTCCGCCAGAGAGAACGGCTTTCCGATCAGCTCGACGCCGGCCGGAACGCGCGCTCTGACCGCGTCGACGCTGTCCGTTGCCACGATCACTTTCAGCTGCGGTCTCGCCGCCAGAGCCTCGCGCAGCAGGCGACGCTGTGCCGGCGCCTCGGCCGCTGCGGCATCGATCAGCAGAAGATCCGTTTCTGTCGTCTGCACCGTGTGAATCGCTTCCGTCGGGTCGGCACTCATCTTCACGTCGTACCCGAGCACTTCCAGAATCTGCCCCAGCGTCGAGCGCAGCCCCTCGTCGCGCGAGAACACCAGCACCGACTCGCTGCCGCTCGGCAGCGTCGACAGCGGCATCGACATGTCGGAAGTCTGAACGGTCGTATCGGCCGACTTCGGCAGCAGCAGCGACACACGCGTCCCCTTCCCCTGCTCGCTTTCAACGTAGGCGGCCCCGCCGGTCTGCTCCGTGAACCAACGCACCATGCTCAGGCCGAGCCCGGTGCCGCCCCGCTCGCCCTTGGTCGTGAAGAACGGCTCGAATACGGACTCCAGCGCATCGGCCGGAATGCCGACGCCGTCATCGATCACGGAAATTCTGACGAAGTCACCGCCGTGCAGGCCGTGGCGCGCTGCCGCTGCAAGCGTCAGCGACGCGTTTTCGACCGACACGAGCACGTTGCCCTCGCCCTCGATCGCGTCGCGCGCGTTGACGGAAAGGTTGACGAGCACGCTCTCGAGCTGAGCGGCGTTGCAGCGCACCTTTCCGGCGTCGGGCTGTACCTTCGCGCTCAGACAGACTCTCGTTCCGAGGGCGCGGCGCAGCAGCGGAATCAGCGCTTCGATGACGGTGCCCGGGTCGACGACCTCCGCCTCGACAGCCTCGCGGCGCGCGAAGGCGAGCAGTTGTCGGATCAGGTCCGCGCCGCGCTTCGCCGCGTCTCTGGCCGACTTCAGCTTCGCGAATGTCTTGGGCCGATCGCGCAGCTCCTCGGCGACCAGGTACAGATTGCCGACGAGCACGGTCAGCAGGTTGTTGAAATCGTGTGCGATGCCGCTCGTGAGTCCGCCGAGCGCCTCCATGCGCGCGCCGCGCTGCACGGCGGCGCGTAATCGGCTCTCCTCGGTGACGTCGACGAATACACCGTGTAAGCGCCCGTCCTCCCGGCTATCGGAGAGGCCGGAGGACGTGCGCAGCAGGTCGCCGCGCAATGTGAGGGTGCGGCCCTTTGCGGCGAACGAGACGGTGACGCCCCGCTCCCGCCCCGACACAGCCGAGTGGCGCCATTCGCGCCAGCTTTTACGCGGTGACGTCAGGTCTACGAGCGGCCGGCCTACGAGCGCCGTTGCGGACGCGGCACCGAGCCAGCTCGCGAGTGTCGCATTCGCGTACTCGATCCTGCCGTCCGGCGAGACGACGAATACTGCGACAACCGAGCTTTCGGAGAGCGAGGTATCGTTGGATGCGTCGAGCTCTCCGTACAAACCGATCGTCCGTCCCTGCCTCACAGTCGTCTCCGGGCCTCATGCCGCCGAGTTCGTCACGCAGCGCAGCTGCGCGACCGATGCCGACACGTCGCGGCCGGATCCGTGTGGTGCGCGTACCTTAATATATCGAGCTGCCGGCACGCTTGACTCGCATCACATTCAGCCACGCCTCTGCACCAAATAGGCGCCGAACAGCGGCGGCGCGAGCGCGCGCCGGTGCGACGTAACGAGATACCATTCACATGCGTCACGGCGTGCGCCCGCTACACTGCTGCGCTTCGATTTCCGAACGGATGCTTTATGCGGTCAAGCGGCGCCGACGCGACAGAGCTCAGCAGAACGATAGCGAGCACGGCCACCATCAGGCTCGCCAATCTGCCGACGGCGGATCTGTTCTATACGCCGCTCGAAGAGCGCTTCGAGCGGATCACTCGGCTCGCTCGCCGGGCGCTGGACGTTCCCGTGGCGGCCATCAGCGTCATGAGCCCGAAAAAGCAGTGGTTCAAGTCGGTCTCCGGCTGGAGCGTCACGGAGTTGCCGCTGGAACGCAGCTTCTGCCAGCTGACGCTCGAGACGCGCGGCGCAAACGTCATCAGCGACACGCAGGCCGACCCGCGCACGAGAAACCACCCTCTCGTCGTCGGACCGCCACGCTTCAGATTCTACGCGGGCTTCACGCTCACGGACTCGAACGATCTCGCGGTCGGCACCTTCTGCGTCTTCGACGTCAAGCCGCGCGCTCTGACGAGCGCGGAGCATCAATGCCTTCTGGACCTCGCCGCGCTGGCGCAGCGCGAGCTGGTCGACGATCATCTGCGCAACGCGCATGCGGCGCTGACGGCGAAGCTCAGCATCGCGCGCCGCGAGTCGATGATGGACCCGCTGACACGGCTGTGGAACCGGCGCGGTGCGCTGATGCTGCTGGAGTCGGCTTTCCGGAATGCGGATCGCGCAGGCATACGGCTCGGCGTCGCGCTGATCGATCTCGACGACTTCAAGCACGTGAACGACACGCACGGTCACCAGGTCGGTGACGAGGTACTGCGCAGGATCGGCGGCCGACTGGTACGCTGCGTCCGCCATGACGACGCGATGTGCAGGATCGGCGGTGACGAATTCCTGTTGCTGATGGTCGATGCGGACGCGACCACGGCTTCCGCCGTCGCCGAAAGGGTGCGCAGCGAAGTCACCGATCAGCCGATAGCGACGCGCAGCGGGACGATCACGATGACTGCGAGCGTCGGCTGCACGATCCGCGAGCCTGGCGAGACGACGTCGATCGAGGATCTGCTCGACCGCGCCGACCGGGCGCTGCTCAAGTCGAAGGGCGAAGGCCGTAACCGCGTACGGATGCTGAACGCGTAGGGTTCGCGCGGCTTCTTCGCCGCTCGCCGCTCGCCGCTCCGCCGGCCGGCGCGCGGCGCCCGGCTGTGGTGTCGGCGACACAACCGGCAGGTTCGGCGCCTACGGCAGCCCGAAACGCGACCCTCGGAACTCACACTCCTCCCCGCTGTCCAGCGTCCCAACGGCGGTTGATTCGGTCGATCATCGACCGCAAGATTTCCGCCTCCACCGCTGAGGAGAGTGTTTCGATGATGACGACCGAAAGGGCCGGACCGCTGGCGAGCGCCGCAATGCTGACCGCGCTCGCCTGCGCGACGTCCGCCGCGTACGCCCAGCCGTCGGGCGGAACAGTTGAACCGTCCCCGGAAAAACAGCAGATGATCGATCTCGGCATCGAGCAGGGGACGGCGATGGACCTGTACGAGCACTTCCGGGATCAGGCCGAGAATGCCGGCGACCTGACGTGGCAGAACGTGCCGGACTGGGACGGCATCTGGACCCGTGAGGCGAGCCCGTTCGTCTGGGACCCGGATCAGCCGCTCGACGGGCTCCCGACCGCCGTGCTCACTCCGGAATACGAGCAGGCGCTGATGGAGAAGCTCGACCGCGTGGAGCGCGGAATCGAGTACGACCCGTTGAGTGCCTGCAACCCCGCCGGGATGCCGCGCTGGATCGTCGAACCGTTTCTGAAGCAGTTCGTGCCGACGCCTGGCGAGACCCTGCTGATCAACGAGATGATGAACGAGATCCGCCGCGTGTACACCGACGGCCGCGGCCACCCTCCGGACGAAGATGCGTACCCGCTGTGGGAAGGCGATTCGATCGGCTTCTGGGACGGCGATCGGCTCGTGATCCACACGGCCCAGATGCGGGCCGGTCAGTATCAGCGCATCCAGCCGAGCTACAGCGAGCAGATCGAGGTGGTCGAGGTCTGGCACAGGGCGGACGAGGAGACGATGATCGCCGACGTGTGGGTCTACGACCCGCCCTCTCTGGTGGAGCCTTGGTACACTAGGCAGGTCTACAAGAAGCTGTCGAACGACGACAAGAGCCTTCGCATCCGCTACTGGCACTGCAACGAGAACCCGAACAACGACGTCGAGCAGACCGAGGAAGGCACGTCCCGGTTCAGCGACTTCACGTTTACCGATCAGGACGACCGTCCGAGCGGCGAATGATTGCGGTAAGGAGAGATCACAGATGAGAAAGTTGATTACGGGCACCGTCGCAACCGCGCTGCTGGTCGCCGGCACGAGCTTCGCTCACCATTCGGCCGTCATGTTCGACGACGCGAAGGAAATCACCGTCACGGGCGTCGTCAAGGAGTTCCAGTACACGAATCCGCATTCGTGGCTTCTCGTCGACGTCGAGGAAGAAGACGGCACGGTCACGACGTGGGGATTCGAGGCCGAGGGGCCGAGCACGCTGATGCGGGCCGGGATCCGCAAGAGCGATTTGTCCCCGGGCACGGAGGTCACGATCAGCGGGCATCCGATGCGCGACGGCAGGCCGGCCGCACTGTGGACGACGGCCACACGCGCGGACGGCAAGGTGTTCAACCCCGGCGAAGGCTTCCAGATCCGCTGAGACCCTCGTCGGTCCTCCGACGGAAAAAGGCCGCCTCGGCAGGCGGCCTTTTTTCTGGCCGGCGATCGGGTGAACAGCTCTCCGCGGGACCTGCGCAACGGCCCCGCATGCGCACGGGCTTCAGCGAGCGCTGCAGGGCCGAGGAGCCCAGCCGCGGCGGTCTTCCTCTTTTCTGAAGTTCGAGCTGACGATGTACGGCACCGCGAGATATTCGGGATCCTCGACGATGGTCTTGACGACGAGCCACTCGGAGCCGTCGGGATGCTCGAGGAGATCGAAGTACTCCGTGATCACGGCTTCGCCGCTGTAAGGCACCCCGTTTTTGCGCAGGTAGCCCGGCTTCATGCCGGTCGTGACCACTTTCAACGATCCGTTGACGACGGCCTGACCGCGGCCGCCGCCATGAGCGATCCATTCCGCGCGCGATACGCCCTGCCGCGTCGGCTCGCCGGCGCCCGGCACTTCGCTAAAGTGAAAGACGCGGGTCTGCCGGCCCGCGTCCGTCTCGATCTCGAGCGTCGCCGCGTCACGCCAGGACACACGGATCCGCCCCGGCATGCGCATGATGCCGCCGGCACCGTATGCCTTGCACTCCTCGCCTTCGGCTTCGTCGCGCGCCGGGTCCCACGAGTCGGCCAGCTCCCGACCCGCAGCATTCAGCTCGACACCCGGGTAATCGCCCTTGGGCGCAGTGACCATGCGGAAGCGCCAGTCCTCGGTCACGATCGACACCCACTGTCCCGTCAGATCGATCGGCGCCGCATCGCGGGGGCTGCCGGCCGGCTCCGGGGCCTGCCCGAACTGCGCGGACGCCGCCTGCGCCGCGAGCCACAGCACCGCAGCAACGACTGCGCCGGTTGATGGCCCGATCGTTCCGAATGCCTTCTTCATGTCCGCTACCTATTCCTGCTCGCTGAGGCTGCGATATACCGCCTCGATGAAATCCTCGGTCGTCCAGAAACCGCCGGATGCGCCGTAGCGCGGGTCGTAATCCCGGCTGGGCTGCGCGGCCTTGACCTGCTCGAGACTCATGCCTTCGTCGATCATGTGCTGCACGCGGTCGCGGATCACGATGACCATCTCGCGAAAATTCAGCACGTCGCCGAGGTTGCTGAGTCGGCCATGGCCCGGTATCACGAGCGTCCCGCCGTCCTGGCCGTAAACCGGCACGATCAAGTCCACGATCTTGTCCAGCGCTCCGATGATGCCCTGCACCGTTCCGCCCGCCTGCATGTCGATGACCGGATAGATCGTCGTGTTGAACACGTCGCCCGCGGAAATTACGTCGCTGCGCCGAAAGAACACGATGCTGTCGCCGTCGGTGTGCGCCGCCGGCAGATGGATGACCTCGATGCCCTCGCCGTTGAAGAACAGCTGCTTCTTGTCGCCGAAAAACGTCGTCGTCGGCCACCCGTCGGAGGATACCGCCTGGTCCCCGGTCGCCGAGCTCAGGCGGAACAGCACGTTCTCGTGCGCGACGATCTGCGCGCCGACTCCCGAGTCCGTGATCGCCCCGAGCATGTTGCCGCCCGCCACGGTGGCGCCGGCGAGCCGCAGGTTCGCGTTGCCGCCGGTGTGATCGCCGTGATGGTGCGTGTTGACGATGTAACGGATCGGCTCGTCGGACAATTCTCCGATCGCCGCAAGGATCCGGTCCGACAGCGGCGCATACTGCGTATCCACCATCAGCACTCCGTCTCCGCCCGTCTGCACGGTGATGTTGCCGCCCGCGCCGACCAGCATGTAGATGTCGTCGCGAACCTGCAGAGTCTGCACCGCGACGTCGTCGAAGTTCTGCTGCGCGCCCGCGCTCGCGGCACCAAGGGCCGCCGCGAAGGCGACGCTCAGCACGGCCCCGGCTGTCTGTCTCTTCATCATGAGCTCCACTCCGAATCTCGACCTTCCGCTGCCTGCCCGGCCCGTCATTCCGCGGACGGCGGCGGCAGCTGCTCGAGCTCGTCGACGTACTCGGGGTACATCGTCTCGGCGCCGCCCATGGCCGCTTCGAACGGTATGGCGTGATTCACCGCGTACTCGATCAGAAACTCGTTCTGTCCCGGGAGGTAGTGCGGGAAATACCCTTCCGGCAACAGAACCTCGATCACACTCTCGCACGGATAGGCGCCGATACGGCCCGTCTCGCTGAGCGTATAGTCTCGGTTACGGAAGAACGGCTCCTCGAGGTACAGCGGGTCCTGCACGAAGACGCTCCACGTGAGGTGGTTGCCGTGGCGTATGAAATGCTCCGTGACGGTCGCGCGGTCGCTGCGCGCTACACCGTTGCGGCGCAGCCAGCCTTCCTTCAGATGCGTCGTCGTCACCTTGAGGGTGCGGCCGACCCATTCGCCGGTCGAGAAGCCCATCGACGTGTGCTCGGCGAACTCCGGCGGGTGCGGGCGGCCGTCCATCCAGATCGTTCGCACGGTGTTCCAGGCGAAGTGCTGAATGCGGATCGCGATCAGCTCCTGCGTGTCGGTGTCGATCTCCTCCCACATCCTGATGTCCGCGAAGCTGTTCGCGTAGTCGGATGGGTGTACGCGGCACTGATAGTGCGGCAGCGACAGGATCGATGCGCTCCAGCTCTGCGCCCGCATGCGGTTCGCGTCGTTCAACGGAAGCCCCGCGTAGTCTCCGAGCTCAGGGCCGGGAATCCGGTCGGGCCAGTCTTCCGCATACGTGGCCGACCAAACGCCGGCGAAGTTCGCCTGCGCCGACGCCGCGCCGCTCGTTGCCGTGGCGACGACGGCCAGCAACAAGCCGGCCATCCCTGCACGGGAGACATCGATCATAGGGTCCACTCCTGAACTCGGGCGGGTTCGTGTGAGAAGAATGCTAGCACAACGCTCGAATACCGCAGGCGCGGCGCCTCGGAGCCCGCTGCGGCGCCTTCCGATTCTGAATACTCGACCCCGCGGGTATTTGCCCACAGAATATGTGCCTGCCATCGTCCGAGCGACACGGGGAACAGCACGACATGACATCCAACGAGACGACCAACGAGAGGCTTGCGCGGGAGTTTCTCGAGACGCTGAGCACCGGCGACCTCGAAGCGCTGCGGCCGCTGCTGCATGCCGACGCAAGCTGGGAAGCGACCGGGAAGAGCATACCTGGAGCGGGGATCACGCGCGGACGGGACCGCATCATCGACGAGCTGCTGGCCCCCGTGCGGGGACTGTTCGTCCCCGGCGACCCGAAGGTCAGAATCCAGCGGATCTTCTCGAAGGACGAGTGGGTGGCCGCGGAGACGGAAGCGATCGGCAAGCTCAGCAACGGCAAGGACTATCACAACCGTTACGCGTGGATCATCGAGATCCGCGACGGCAAGGTGTTCGCGCTGCGCGAATACATGGACACGGCTTACATCCTGGAACAGCTCAAGTAAGACATGAATGACAACTACGACGTCATCGCCATAGGCTCGGGTCACAACGGGCTCGTCGCCGCCGCCTATGTTGCCGCGGCAGGTAAAAAGACTCTGGTCCTCGAGCGTAATTCCTGGTTCGGCGGCGGCGTCGTGACCCGGGAGTTGACGGTGCCGGGGTTTCGGCACGATCAGCATTCGATGGCGCACATTTTCATCCAGGCGAATCCGCTTCTGAAGAACGACGAGCTCGGGCTCAAGGCGCGGCACGGGCTCCGGTACCTGTACCCGGACCCGCCGATGATGTCCGTGTTCGAGGACGGCACGAGCCTCGGCCTCTACCGGGATCGCGAACGCACGTGCGCGGACATCGCGAAATTTTCGAAGAAGGATGCCGACGCGTATCGGTGGCTTGCGGACAAGGCCGCAGGCTACCTGCCGATGGTCTGCGCCTCGCTGTACGCGCCCCCTGCCCCGCTCGGCGCGACCTATGCGCTGATGGACCAGAGCCGCGAGGGGCGGGAGCTTTGGCGTTACATGCAGATGAGCTCGCACGACCTGCTGTGCAGCGTGTTCGAGCACGACAAGGTGCGCATGCATTTCGCCCGCGTGGCCGGCGAGAACCTGGTGTCGCCGGACGAGAAGGCAACCGGCTTCGGCGCCTTTGTGTTCGTCGGATTCCTCGAGGCCTACGGCTTCGGTGTCGCCGAGGGCGGCTCCGGGCGGCTGACGGATGCGCTGATCGCCAGCATCCGCGAGCACGGCGGCGACGTGGTAGGGGACAGTGACGTCGCGCGCGTCATTGTCAGGAACGGCCGCGCGGCCGGCGTCGAGACGACCGACGGCCGCACTTTCACGGCCAACGACGCCGTGATCGGGGCGCTGCACCCGCACGACATCGGCCGCATGGTGGACGGCGTCGAGCCGGAAGTCGTGCGCGCGGCCGACGCGACGCAGATTTCCGAAATCGGCTGCATCACGATTCACGCGGCCCTGAACGCGCCGCTCAGGTTCCGCGCCGGCGAGCACGTCCGCGCCGTCATGATCGAGCTTCTGCCGAACCGCTACGACACGATCCGCAAGTCCTTCGACAAGCTTCGTTACGGCGAGCTGTCGGACTACCCGATGGTCGGCGTCGGGTCGCTGACCATGTTCGACCGGTCGCGCGCCCCGGAGGGCAAGGCGACGATGCACGCCTGGGACTACGTGCCGTACGAGCGCGCCGACGGCCGTCACTGGGACGACGCCAAGGACGAGTACGTAGAGCGCATGCTGACGCACATGTCCCGGTTCGTGGACAACGTCGGCCCCGACGACGTCATTGCGTATCACAGCGACAGCCCCGTCGACATGGAGCGCACGTCGTCGAGCTTCCGTCGCGGCGACCTGCACGGTATCGCATCCACGACATATCAGTACGGCGCCCAC